>NZ_CP009323.1:4500000-4668573 GCF_000959725.1 Burkholderia gladioli | reverse complement strand
ATCCGACACGGCGGAGCTGGTTGAGCTCCGCCAATGATGGGCGCACGGATTTTCCGATTCAAAATCTGCCCTTTGGCCGGTTCGTCCGGCCCGGCTCCTCGGCCAGGATCGGGGTCGCGATCGGGGATCAGATCGTAGATATCGCGGTCGCTTTGCGTCTCGGGCTCTTCGACGGTGAAGCGCGGGCTGCGGCGGAGGCGGCCTCGAACGATGACATGTTGTCTTTGCTAACGGTCGGTCAACGTGCGGCGTCTTCGCTTCGAGCGCGCCTGTCGGAGTGGCTGACGGAAGGCAACGCGTTCGAGTCGACGGTAGCGTCACAGATTCTGGTGGCACAGACAGACGTGGACATGCTGCTCCCCACCTCCGTGCGGCAATTCTCGGATATGTGCGTATCGACATACCATATCGGACGCCGGTACGGCAATGACGAACGGGGCGAGCCGATCTGTCCGGCGGTCTTTCGGACGGTTCCAGTTGGTTATGACGGCCGCGCGAGCTCGGTTGTCGTATCCGGCACACCGATCAGGCGTCCTAATGGAACATGGCAGGACCGTCTCGACGGCGGCGAACTGCGCTTCGGACCGGAGCCTCGGCAGGATTACGAACTGGAAATGGGCGTCTGGATCGGAGGAGCGGGAAACAGGCTCGGCCAGCCCATGGATTTCGCAACGGCACACGATTCAGTGTTCGGCTTTTGCCTCTTGAATGATTGGTCTGCGCGGGGCATTCAGATTTGGGAAGCGATGCTCGGGCCGTTCTTGGGCAAAAGCGTCGCCACAACAGTTTCGCCCTGGATCGTCACCCCTGAGGCGCTAGCACCGTTTCGTATTCCGGCGTTCGCGCGGCCCGACGGCGATCCTCCCGTTCCAGCACATCTCTATCAGGAGGATGATCAGCGTTTGGGCGGATTCGACATTACGCTGGAAAGCTACCTCAGTTCGGCGTCTATGCGACAACAAGGGTTGTCGGACACACTACTGTGTCGGACAAACTTCTCTTACATGTATTGGACCTTCGCGCAGATGATCGTGCACCACGCAAGCAACGGTTGCGGCATCGCGCCCGGTGATCTCATCGGAAGCGGCACGTGCTCGGGCCCTCGGCTCAATCAAGCCGCCTGCCTGATCGAAACCTTCCCCGCTGGCCCGGTGCAGCACCCCAACGGGGAAACACAGGCGTGGATCAATGACGGTGATCGTGTGACGCTGAAAGCCCGAGCGGAACGAAAAGGTTACGTTTCGATTGGCTTTGGCGAAGCGGCCGGTGAACTTCTGGCGGCCCCTTCCTGGCCTTGACAGGCACTGTACGGCCGCATGATTGCGTGGCCACAACTGGAGAACGTATGCGTATTGTCGATTTATCCGTCCCAATCGAAATGGGTGTGCCGTCCGACCCGCCAGAGATGTTGCCTTTGATCGAGTATTCCGATCACGAGGCTAGCGTGCCGATCTTTTTATCATTGTTCCCGGGCTTGCGTGCGGACCAGCTCCCGGACGGCGAAGCCTGGGCTAGCGAGTTCGTGCATATTTCGACGCACAGCGGCACGCATATGGACGCACCTTGGCACTTTGCGTCGACAATGGACAACGGTCAGCCGTCTCGCACCATAGATGAGGTGCCGTTGGAATGGTGCCTGCAAAGAGGAGTGAAGCTAGATTTCCGTCATCTGCCACACGGGCACGTTGCGACGCCAGCCGACATTGATGCTGAGCTTGCGCGTAGCGGCGCCATAATCGAACCACTAACGATTGTTCTCGTCAATACCGCCGCGGGTGCCGCTTATGGCAGTGGTGACTATATCAACTGTGGATGCGGCATAGGACGCGAAGCCACGCTCCATCTACTAAGCATGGGCGTCAAGATCGTCGGCACCGACGCCTGGAGCTGGGATGCGCCATTTCGTTACACTCGTGAGCGTTTCGCCAGAGACGGCGATCCAACGATCATATGGGAGGGTCACAAGGCGGGGCGTGAAGCAGAGTATTACCAGATGGAGAAGCTCCACAATCTGGAGGCGATCGGATCGCACGGCTTCACCGTCGCTTGCTTTCCCGTGAAGGTGAAGAACGCCTCTGCCGCATGGATCCGTTGCGCCGCGATCATTGACGGCGAGCATTGAATATGCGCCAGAATATCAGTGGCCGTCTAAAGATGCCATTAGGGAAACACTGATTTATTTAGCTCGGCAGTCGCACACAAGGTGGCCGATGACGTCGTCGAGAAGATAGCGGAAAGAAGTCTTAACGGCTCGCAGCCGATCGGGCATGGAGTGCGCTCAGCGCTCTTTGCCAGACATCTTCGTAATCGGTCTATGAACCGCTTCCCGGGCATGGCTAGTTCATAGAGGTTACCTGTCTATGTTCAACGAACATGGACAGGTAGACATGAGCGAACCCTAAGTAGACCAGAAGGCCTGGAGCGCCGTCTGGTTGTTGGTTCGAACCGCCACGGGTGTGCACAAATACGACGAGAACGCGATGGGTGAACTGGTACAGGAATGCCTCAGGCCGTGCGTGTCGATAGCGCACACGGCAATGTATCACGGCATCAGTCGGGATCTTCGGCGGATCTACGTTCCGCAGTACCAGTCCGAGCTCGGTAGAGTTTGGAGTTGTCGGGCTCGCGAGTGAGCGTGTCAGTCGGGTCCAGACATGGTTTAAAGAACGAGAGTTTCGAGCGGGACGCATCGATGATGCAATACCGGCGATCTGTCTCGTATATCGATCGCGGAACGAGACTCCGCGACCGTTTCATGAGCGGCGGGCTTAGGTCAGATTTGCGCAGGAATCGTGATGCTGCTCGGGCACGATACCGTCGCTCCAGTATCGGTTGTGATCGGCACTACCTGGCCGTTCGAACCGATTGAGGTTGCGACGCTGCTGTGGCTTCCCACCTGCAACTCGCCGTTTGTCACCGAGAAGGCGTTGCCACCGCTAATCTGGCTGTTGGTGATGCGGATCCCCGTATCGCCCGATTTGGGCACTCCCATCAGGCTGTTCGCGAGCCCGATGATGGCGCCTTGCTGCTTGGTGGCGGTGGCGATCACGTTGTCGATCGTGACGTTAGCGATGACGGGCAATTGGCCACCAGTGCCGGAAGCATACGCGTAGGTGAAGAGAAAAGGCTGCTGGACGTTGCGCATGCACGTATTTTGGTAGGTCACACCCGTGGTTGCGCCACTGTCCTTCTCCGTCTGGTCGGTCTTGATCCGGTAGCCGTAATCTGTGCCGCTGAACTGCACTGTGTCGACAGTCACCTGCGACACGCCAGGATTCGCGAGTGTGGTGCCGGCCGCTTCCTGGCCGCCTATGGAGATGCCGTGACCCCCACCGACCACGCATTGACTAATATTGACGTTCGAAGTGGCGGCTTCGCCCGTGTTGGATTTGATGGCAATATCATCGTCGCCGGTGTCGAGCAGGCAGTTCTTGATGACCGCGGTCTGGGTGCCGATGATGTCAATTGCGTCGGTGTTCGGTGCGAGATCGTCGCCGCTTGCATTGCGGTTCGGATTCGCATAGATCCATACGCCGTCTATCGTGACGTTCTTGGAGCCCGAATCTATCACCAGTTGTTCCTTCGGCGAATTGCGGATGATCAACGCGTTGCTGGTGGCGTTGGACGAACTCGGGAAGCTGACGATCGACTGCGATTTACCCGCGTCGGTGAAGTTTGATCCGATCTGGAGGTTTGATCCCGTTATCGCGATCAGCTTCGGTCGGGCGGTGTTGTTCTGGCCGACGGCAGCCGGCCAGTAGTCCTGACCGTCGCCGTCGATTGCACCAGTGCCTGTAATTGTTAGGTGGCTGAGGTTGCTGCCAGTCATCATCGCGCTGCTCGACGGCTGAGAGGGTGAGCCTTTCAGCGTAAAGCCTTTTTCCAGCTTCAGAACGATGTTGCTGGCGAGGTTCACGCTCGTGATGATCGCCGTCGATATCCCGTTGTTGCTGGTCAGGTCGACCAGACCTGGACTGGTACTGGTGCCGCTGGCAGCACACTGCTTGATGGCGTTTTGCAGGTTGGTGGTATTGGTGCTCGACGAGCTGCTCCACTGCGGTGTGCAGGTCTCGGCGTGCGCGGCCGCCTGCGCTGCGAGCGCGACCAAAGTTGATAGCATCAACGCTGTGCGCTTGCTGGTTCTGGTTTTCATAGGTTTTTCCTTGTCTGTAAATGGTAGATTAGGAAACGGGCCCGGATGGCAATCGAAACGATTGACCGACGGTGACCCGCCAACGGCTGAACTTCGTGCGTGGTCCGGCCTAGACCACGGGTACTGCCCAGTCTCACCGACGTTTTCGAGTTCGAAAGGAACGGATCTGGTCGGTAATGTCGGTTTGATAGAACTGACCCCGACCACAAGGTTCTACAGTGCAACCATGACACAGCGATAAAAGTCGTGAATGGATCGATCAGCCATCCAATTTGATCTTGATTTCAAGGATGGCTCCGATCGGTTCCATCCATGTGATCTTGTTGATAAGGGAAACTTTTTACAACGATGAAATTGGCATGACGAGCCGTGCCCGGCACGGCGTAGTGGAGAAGGGGGCGTGCATTTGGCATCGTGGGCATTCCAGGTGCCCCCTTGCTCGTCTGAATTGACGGGCATGGATGTCGACCATCAGGATATCCCAGCCGCTTCCATCATTGGATGGCTGTAGGCAAGTACGGCGGCCGCTGGCGGTACTCAGTCTCCGTTATGAGAACGCGACCTTTCTAGGGGCGTGAAGGCTTGATCGCGTGGGGATATCGGCCCGGATACAACAGATGCCTTTTGTCGCCGGCTCGGTAGAGCGCCAAGAGATAGTCGTCCAATGCCTTGCTGGACGTTGGGACAAGGTTAGGCCACGCAGACCCCCGGCACGGCAATCTTCTTGAATACATGGGGGCGCGCGACTGCGCTCGCCGGCGTGCCGGCAATTGCGGCCTGAAACTCGGGGTTTGCGCAGGCTTGCTTGAAATGTTCGATGGACTCCCATACTGCGTAATTCGCAAAAACCCCGCTCCCCGAAATGCCCTGATGCAGTTGGGCTGAGATGAACCCGGGCTGGCCCCTCATTACCGCAGAATCGCGTTGCCAGGTATCGAGCATGGCAGGAATGTCTTCGTGCGCCACCGTGAAGACATTCAGAAGTACAATCGGTCCTGTGTCAACGGTATCAAGTTGAGACAGGAAAGGGACGCTTGGATCAAAATCGTCGATTTTTGGTCGTGGCATGGAGGTTCCGGTTTCGGGTTGATGGGTTGGCAGATAGCATGGTGAAAGATGTCTGGCAAATCTGCGTATGAGAGACGCTATCTGTCCTGCAACGGCACGGTACGCCAAAATCGCAGATTTTCAGCTGTTCGTCTTCCTTACGGATGCGCATCGGCCAGTGCACGTTTGCAACTTCAAGTGGATTCAACGTTCGTGCGCTGTTGTGCTGCCTGCAGATGCCATAGCTCCCATGCTCGGTCTATCTGCGTGTCGTGACTTGCAGCACAGGCGTCGCATTCGGCGTCCGTGAGGTAATTCACTTGTCCCAGTTGCATGGCAAGAGCCTGGTATCGCGCATTGATCTCTGCGTAGACTGCACGATAGACAGCCTGGCGAAGCGTCTGCCCTACCACAGTCGAGCCATGGCCACGCATTAGAACAATGCGACTAGAGCTAAAATGTTTAGCAAATGCAGCACCAAGCTTGGCGTCGCGGATCAGTAAATCGGAGTCATCCCCAGCTACATCGCGGATCTCGAAAACCGGAGCGGCCGGGCCGATAAATCCGGCCATATGAAACAATGCGCGCAGCGGAGTTTCCTTGACAACGGAGAGCGGAACAATGGAAGCGGAGTGGCTGTGCACGACGGCACGCACGTCTGGCCAGGCCCGATAGATTTCGCTGTGAATGAAGCGTTCGAGGTAAACACGCCGGCCACCTGAGTTAACTGGTTCGCCATCGAGTGTGAATTCGACGATGTCTTTCGCTGACACCCGAGCAGGGGCCATATTGCGTGCCAACAGGAAGCGATCATCGTACTTGTCATGACGCACGCTGACATGGCCAAACGCGTCTACTACCCCTTGAGAGAACAGAATGTGATTTGCGGCCACGAGATCAGCGATCAGTTTGTCGTCGGTGGCTTCGTGAGACGTTGCTGAGTCCGGGGCGCATGCTGATACAGAGTGGAAATCGTTGCACATAACTACTCCTCGCAAAACCGTTTCATTTGACGCTTTCTTTGATTGCGTCGGCCGAAGTAAATAGCAGCAACGGCGATCAGGCTTGGCACGGCGGTAGCCTGAAAAATCTGTTGCGTGTCCCATTGCGCTGCCATCATTGCGCCGCCGAGCAGCGGCCCGGCGATTGAACCTAGCCGCCCTGCGCCCAGCGCCCAGCCGGCGCCGGTGGCACGGATCGAGGTAGGATAGGTTTCGGCAGCGAGCGCATTCAGACCGGCCTGTACTCCAAGCAGTGCACAGCCAGCGATCGCAGTAGCAACGATAATTACAATCGCACCTGGGTGCGTTGTCCCAAGAAGGAACGCATAAAGCGCGGCGAGCCCACATTGGGTAATCAATACCGGGGCCGGACCCAGGCGATTCATGAGCGGTCCCTGTCCGAGCGAGCCAAGAATCCCGCCGAACGCAAAGGCGGCAGTGGCGGCCGTGCTCAGCGATGAAGAGCGCCCACTGGCAACAATCACTGAAGGAAGCCAACTGATACTGAAGTAAACCACCATCATGTTGGTGAAGTACGGAACCCACAGGAAAATGGTTGCCCACGCCCGCCCGCCAGTGAAGATTTCCCGCGCGCCGATGCGCTGGCCGTCACGGGGCTGGTCGACAAGCGCGTCCCGACTGACGAGATTGACTGAATCGGTATTGATGTCCGGCGCGATGAGGCGGACTACTTTCGCGATTCGCGCGGGAGGCGCACCGTGTGCGATAAGATGGCGAACTGATTCCGGCATCCAGACTGCCACCGCGATCGCCACGATAACGGGCGCCGCACCGCCAAGGTAGTATGTTGCTTGCCATCCGTGGGTGTGCAAAAGCGTTGGGGCCGTCAGTGCCCCAAGCATTGCGCCCGCCGGCAGTCCAGCGACCATCACCGCGATACAGGTCCGGGCGAGTCGTTTCGGGGAAAACTCTGCGGCGATTGCAATCACCGTGGGGAGCACGCCGCCAAGACCGATTCCGGTAACAAACCGCATCGTCAGGAGTTCGGGCAAGGTGTGCACATAGGCGGTGAAAAGCGAGCCTACTCCGAAGCACAGCGTCGACCCCACCAGCATACGTTTGCGGCCGAAACGGTCTGCGAGTGGGCCAATGATGATGGCGCTGGCGATCATACCGATCGCCGCCATTCCAAAGACCGGTCCGAACCGGCCGAGAGGGATGTGCAGGTCATGAGACATCGCAGACAGTAGCAATGCGATGGCCTGATTGTCGAAGCCGTCAAGCAGCACGACCAGAAGACATAAGGCCAGCGTCATGGTTTGCCTGAAACCTAGCGGACGGCTGTTGATCAAATCACCGACGTCCACGTCGCGCCGCGCCGCCGTGTCGGCAACTTGCTCACTCATGCTGTTTCGCGGCGCAGCAGGACGATGTGCCGCCATCGCGGCAGAGGGGGATGAATGAGCATCCATCATATCTCCTATATTGATTTTTGATCGCCTTGACGGGTGCCGATGTTCCTTCCCCGTCAACGGGTATGTTATGCCGTGTTGCCCAGGTGTTTGGCGAGAAAGCTGAAAGTACTCGCGTCGGCGCGTGTTGCCGCTGAGGCAACGTAGCTGGCACCATTCAGCCGCGCAAAGGCGTGACCAACGCCCGGATAGGTTTCCATGGTCGCATTCGGTAGTCCGTCAACTGCCTCCGCTATCGCGTTCTGGGCGGCCGGCGGATTCAGTGGATCTTCTGCGCCCATGTGGAGCAGAAGTGGTGTGCGCTGGTCGGATATCTCACTCAGCAGGTTTTCAATGCCCACTCCGTAATAGCTGACCACCGCGTCAACATTGAACTGCAGCCAGCTCTGGAAAGCGAGGCGACCGCCCAGGCAGTATCCAACGACACCAACCTTGCGATGGATTGTGCGAAGATGGCTTACCAGCGCGGCAAGGTCAGCCATATTGATGCCGATGGCTTCACGATACCGCTGCGCAAGCATCATCGCCTGTTCACGATTGTCTGGGTCGTCCGCTGCGAGATCCACACCGGCGCGCTGGCGCCAGTAAAGATCCGGTGCTATGGCTCGATAGCCTAGCCCTGCGAGGCGGTCCACGGTGCTGCGGATGTTGGCATTGACGCCAAAGATTTCCTGCAGGACGACAACCGCGCCGACATCTTCTCCAGCGCGACCTTTCGTATAAAGACCGATGTTGCCGTCCGGGACGGACAGCGAGGCATTGAATTGCATAGGCTTAAAGTTCCTTCGAAAATTCAGTTTGTACCGTTGCCTGGACCGGGCGCAACGCTTCCTTGATTGGAATGGTGGGGTCTGTGAGGCGCACCGTATCCAGTTCAACCGGCCGGAGGACCGCGCGGCGGCCGAGGGCCATGTTTCGCGCGTCGTTCACCGTGATCATGCCAACGAGGCGTCGGTTGCAAAGCTGGAACACCGTTAACGAATTCGGTGCCGTACCGGTGCGCTCGACAACCTCATCTGCCAACTCGCCATGACCAACGAACTGGAGGTTCCAGTCGAATTGATCGGACCATATCCACGGCGGCGAGGCCGGCTCGACAGGTTTGCCGAGCATGGCGTGAGCAGTCGACACGCCTTGTTCAATCGCGGGTTCCCACGCTTCGAGTCGCTTCGTCCATTGCGGAAAACCGGCGACATTCTGGAGCCTGCACGCAACGTCGCCTGCGGCGTAAATCGAAGGGTCTGTGGTCCGACCGGTCTCGTCGGTGACAACTCCATTAGCGACGTCGAGACCGATGGCCCTCGCGAGCGCGTCGTTAGGCACCGCACCAATGCCAATGAGAACTATGTCCGCAGGCAGTTCTGCGCCGTTGGAAAGCAGAACAGAAGTTACCCGTGTGCTTCCTCGCAATTCTCTCACTGAGGTCGCCAGGCGAACGTCCACGCCTTCAGCGCGAAATTTTTCAAGGACCATGCGGGCCACTTCCAGCGGGGCGGCACGTCCCATCAGATGAGGTCCCGCCTCGATGAGAGCGACCTCGCAGCCAGCACGGCGCGCCGATGCAGCCACCTCCAGCCCGATAAAACCACCACCAATAACGACCAGCTTGTGCCTACTTCGAAGCTTCTTTGCCAGGCCGGTCGCATCCTCGTAGGTCCGCAGATAATGAACGCCGTCGAGCTCTGCGCCGGGGCTCTGGAGAGTGCGAGCTGATGTGCCCGTCGCAAGCAGCAATTTTCCGTAGCTCAGGCTATCCCCTGAGGCCAGACGAACAATCCGTTGCTGGGGATCAATCAACGCCGCTGTCTCCGGAATGAAGGTCGTCACTCCTGCTGCGGAAAGCCCTTCGATACCTCCAAAAAGGAATTGAGGTCCTACCGGCCCGGAGTCGGACAGCAGCGTTGCCTTGGACAGGGGGGGGCGCTCGTACGGCGCATACGGCTCGGTCCCAATCAAAGCCACGGACGGCTGGGCGGCGTTACGAACCAACTCGAGTGACGCCGCACCTCCTGCAGGCCCCGCACCGATAACTACGTAGTCGAAGGGGCGCGTCACGTTTGCGGCTCCCTGCATGAGGATGTCGCAGTCGCGGATAATGCGGTAAGCCATGTACGTACCCATTCGACAGCGGCATCTTCGGGATATACGGTTGAGCGACGATCATGGTAGAACTGGCTTCCGATCCGCACTGCGCCCAGTTCGCTGAAGAGTTCATCGAACTGCTTGGCACCGAAGCAGAATGTGTTGGGATAAACGCTGTCGCCCAACCCAAAGACGCCGTAACGGATACCCCTCAGAACGGGACGATGCGCGCGCAGGGATTCGTAGAGTCGCTTGCCATTGTCCGGTACATCACCTGTTCCATATGTAGATGAGCAAATCAGGTAGTCGCCTTCGGTGAGCTCTCCAATCGAAACCTCGTCCATCATTGCGATACGCGCTCTAACCGACTGCTCCTTCAGACTGCCGGCCATCTCTTCCGCCACCATCTCTGCGGTACCGCTCATCGTGGCAACCAGAATCGTTATGAGTGTGCTCATGGGTGCAGCTCCTTCCAAAAATCTGTGTTTGCATGCGTGTCAGTCGGAGCAAACCTGTGCAGCACTATCCGCCGCTTCAGGAATGCCCGCTTTATGAAAAAAGTTTGTCAAAATGACCAAAACTTGTCAATTAGGGAAAGCGTGTGTGACGTTGGGTCCACTCTGCCCCTGCACCTGAAAATGAGCGCGTCACTGGAGAGGGGGCATTGACAATCTCGAAGGATCGTCGAATTCGTCACTGGCGGCCAGCCCAACGGCCGAAGCTGCCTTTGACGGTAGCTTTCTGCCGCGAGGGAACCAGCCTTGCTCATCTCCGTCGGTCGCGCGCGATATCGAGGCGCTCGCACGCGTAGTCCCTGCCGCAACCTCCAGCGCATCAGATGCATCGATATACCGCGCCCGCGGGTGTGGCACGGCGGGTGCATGGCGAGGTGTTCGCAACTCCGCGAAGCGGCTGGCATTTAACAGTAGCTGAGGAAATGAATGGTCGTTCCGGTTCGCATTGAAGACAGCCAGTTCCAGCACAAGGACTCTTGCAGCGCGCGCGGCGACCAGAAGAACAATGAATTCGCGGGGTCGCGGACGGACCCTCGCCGCTTCCACCCACTGTGCGATGTCCGGCGGTGAACATCTGACGAGCCTCGCTCCCAGCGCACTGACTTCCTGCGCTGCGGCAGGCGTCAGTTCGATAACCATTTCACCAGCGACCACACTGTCCGGAACGGGGTAGGCCACGTGGGAGCTGACCCGCTTCATGGTTGTTTCCTCATCGTTCCGGAAATATCGTGGACGCCCGCGCGCCATGAACGACAAATTTTGTCTAAACGGCAAAATTTTGTCAATAAGGGTATTTGGCGGGATACATCGCGGCTTCGATGTGAGACATTTCGCTTCAACGCTGCCGCGAATGGCGGCGAGACCCGATCGCTTGTGAGCAACAAGATAGGAGAATGAAATGACAAAGAACGACTTGACATCAAGCATTCGGATTGAACCGCCGAGGCCGGGAAAGGTTGCGATGAAAGCGAATGCGTACCGTACGGCACGTCAATCCAACTCTCAGTTGCTGCCGATGTTTCCATACGACGGCCCGGGTGACATCGTTGTGACCTGTGCGGCCATTCGGGCGGGTGGCGCGGCCGGTCGGCTAGGGTATTTCCTGCATATGAATTCCGTGGATGAGGTGATGGTCTCCTTTGGCTCGAATGGCAGGGTGCGCACCGGTGACGTGAACGTGGGGCCGCGCACGCATGGAGTCGGAGGATCGACCGACGTAGAGTTCTTCGCACTCACAACTGTAACGCAGCGACAGCTTGAATGCGGCGAGCAGCCTGAGGCAATCATCTTCTCGTGTGAATCCTGCCGGGAGGAGGTGTTTCGCCACGAGTTCACTGGACTTGGCGTCGATGGTGCGGAAAGTCGCTTCCCGGGACTGCCTTCGATCATCGGAGCAGCACAGGGTGCAAAGACGTTCAACGCATCTGAAGCGGCCAGGACCTGTCCCGCCTGCGGTCACGTCAATCAGACCTTCCCCATAGATAAGTGGGGCTGGGACGTGTATGACGCCCGCACAGAAATTGCAGAAACGGCGTGGCGCGCACTCGAAGGAGTGGTTGCCAAATGACGACCCTTGAATTGCGTCGAAAGAACACGCTAAACCTGTTTCGGGAGGCTACGAAGCTGGGCTCGTTTGACGAGTTCCCGGTGTTGCGTCCCGAAGTGGATCCGCAACTGCTCGTTAGCCACAGTGACGTTGATCAGCCGTTCTATCTCTGTTGCGAGAAGGACTGCGTGGTTGCACTCGTCAGCGGCGCTGCCAGATTGGAATTTGCGAGCGGCTCTGTGCGCTTTTTCGACATGGAGACGGGTGATTTCGTGTATGTGCCGGGGGGTACGCCGCACCGGTTGCGCATCACGCAGTCGGGCGTCCAGTTGCGTTACAAGGCGCGTGAAGCGGGTCTTGAGTCTGCAATCTGGTACTGCTCAAACTGCGGGAGCGAAGTGCACCAGCATCTGTGGGATACCGCCAGCATTCTGTCTCAGGACGGCTACCACATTGCCTGCGAGCAATTCAACCTTGAAGAGAAAAACCGGGTCTGCCCCGAATGCGGCGAGGCACATTCGCCTGTCGATGTCCGTGCTTTCCGCTGGCAAGCCGTGGCCAATACGTTGCGCGCACAAGCAGAAGGCGAGGCATGAATCCAGAGATTGATTCCGATAATGCGCGGCAGTGGGAGCAGATGCCATGAAGATGCAAGATGCGCCCAGACTGGATCGCCCTCTGAACCTTCAGATGAAGGGGGACTGGGGGCTGGCGAACCTGCATCGGGCATGTGGGTGGATGTCTGACTTTGTCGTCAAGCACACTGCAGCAGGCACCCGCGTGGCGATCTGGAATGGACTGGGCGGAAAGGACAATGTGGAATCCGTGGCAAAGGGCGAGGTCGACCTCGCACTGGCTACGCCGGCAAGTTTTGTTGCCGCTGCGATGACTGGTGACTACCCGTTCGAAGGGACGCCCTATCCGCAGCTGCGCGCGCTGGCCGTTCTGCCGCAACGCGATGCGATGGTCCTTGGGGTGGCGTCATGCCTCGGCGTGCGAACGATCGAGGATCTTCACGCTTTGCGACCGGCGCTAACGATTGCTGCGCCACCGGATGACGGCATCACCTTCATGGGCATGGGTGCGCATCGACATCTGGAGGCGTTGGGGCTTGGCCGCACGACAGTGGAGTCCTGGGGGGGGCGATTTCTTGATATTGAGGACCCGGGCCAATGCCTTGCTGCAGTGAGCCGCGGTGACGCGCAGGCGGTCATGCATGAAGCAATCATGGGTCCATGGTGGCGCGACGCCGTCGAAAAAGTAGGGCTGCGCATCGTGGCGACGCCCGACGATGTACTTGACGGTCTGCAGCAGCGCTTCGGTTGGCGTAGCCGCACGCTAAGCGCGGGCTATTTCGAAACTGTCGACACCTCTGTCAACACACTGGATTTCTCAGATTTCCTCGTAGTTGTTAGTGACCAGATGCCGGACGACGTGGCTTACCTTTTGACCTGGGGACTGGTTAACACGCGTGCACGAATCGAGCAGCAGTATCGGCACATCAAGCCTGAATGGAGTCCATTGACGTATCCGCTGGAGCCGAGTGAGATGGGGCGTACGCCGATTCCTCTGCATGCTGGAGCCCGGCGTTTCTACGAGGCAGAACGGTTGCTGTAGCTACCCCGGCGAAGTGCGTTAGCGCAAGTGCTCCCGCAGTGCAGTGAGTACCTTGAGAGTGGCGTCGAGCTCGTCTGGCTCAAAGTGTTGTGCAAGCGAGTTCGACCATGCAATCTGATTGCGCGTAATTTCGGCCAGCGTGGATTCACCGTGTGGAGTGAGGACAATGAGTCCGGCTCGTCGATGCCCAGGATTGTCTTCGAATGTGATATAGCCCTGGTCGGCGAGAAACTGTGCATTCCACAACGTGATCTGACGCGACATGCCGAGTTCCCGGCCGATCTGTGCGGCGGTTTTTCCACCGTCTCGTACTGCTGCCATGATCTGCCAGCGTACGGAACTCAGCCCGCTGTCGTGGGTGATCTCGGTGCCAGCGCTGAGCAGGGCAAGGTTGGTCTTGAAGATTTCAAGAATGATGTCGGTAAGTCTGCTGCCCGCAAAGCTATGTTTTTTTGATCTGATGGTCGACATGGGTCAGGTTAAGAGGATTGTGGCGGTCACGAGTTTCTGGCTCGCTCCGTTTGCGCACGCGAGTCGCACACCGAAGGTTGAACGGACCTCGGCATGCAAAATTGACAAACATTTTACACCGCAAACGATGTAACTGCCCACTGGCGTGCAGGGAAAGTCTTGCCTGGCGACAGTGCAGTGCCTTTCCGGGAAACGACTGGCGATTTGTGGTTGAAGGAGGTGATGGAGGGTCCAGACAGCTGGAGAGGTAACCGCTCGGGAACGGGCTTTCACTACAACGAGCTTGCCACGCTTCAGGACGGCAAAGCCATGCAGGAGACAAAATCGTGTTAATCACTCTGAGCCGCTCTACGTTAGCGGCTGCGGTCGGTATTGCGCTTTTCTCACAGTGCGTGCCTGGCAACACCGAGGAGTTGCCCGCTGACCTCGCGCAGTTAGGCACAATGACCTTCGGCGCCGGTAATCTGCCACCGGCCGGCGCTTCGGCAATCGGTGCGCGTGTGGTGCTTTACGACTTTACAAAGATTGCGGACCAGAACGGCGCCATGCGCGCCCCGCTCAAGACGCTGGATGCCACCGCTGTGGGTGCGGCCGTGTCACTGTTGCACATGACGCACTGGTCGTTTCTTGGCGCCGACTACGGCATGCAGGTCGTGCTGCCCTACCTCAACGCGTCAGCCTCATCTACGATTGCCGCGGGTCCTCGAACGATCAGCGCTGAAGGACACTTCTCCCAGCTTCTCAACGCCACGGTGGCGCCGATTGTTCTGCAATGGCGCGACCCCACCCGCACCTACAATCAGAATTTCATCCTCGACGTGCAGATCCCGTTGGGCACTTATCAGGGCTCCAACCCGCTGAACGGGGCGACCGACGCCTATGCGATCCGACCGAAATATACCTTTACCTATCTGAGTAAAGGTGGGTTCGAGGTTACGGCAGCCGTCTCCGTGGAGTACGATTTCAAGAACCGACATGAAGACTACCAGACGGGTGTGATCGGGACGGTCAATGCGGCAGTCGGACAACATATTGGAGACTTCACAGTCGGTCTTTCGGGCTACGCGCTCAAACAGTTCAATGGAGACCAGATAAACGGCAAGCTTGCGCCTAACGACGGTCGCAAAGCTCAGGTATTTGCTTTAGGCCCGGCGGTAGCCTACCGCGATCCGAATAAGCGGCTTGGCCCTGTCGTTAGTCTGAAGTACCTGCGCGAATTTGGCGCGCGCAACAGAAGCCAGGGTAATTCATTCTGGCTCGTCGTGGGATACCCATTCGAGTAGGCCTATGTCGGGTGCGTCGCATGCGGGTCACTCATGAAGCGCAGGACACTCTTTGACCAGTTTTCTGCCGCCTTGCGGCCCGCTTCTGAGCTTCTGACTGCAGCAGCTAGTCTGCGGCGCGTCACAATCCACGCTAGACGAGGGTGGTCACGGAACGTGCAATATGAAAAGCCGATCTCGCCGCTCAGCGGAGACCGCGGAGGCGTCGGCCAAAATGTTCGGTGCACGATTCGTCATTGGGATGCCGGGCATCTCTCCATGGCATGTCATCGGTTGTTGTCGGGTATGCACGCCGGGCACCGCGAAAACTGGTGTTCGGCTGTTTTCTGCTCGGCGTTACCCGGGCGCAGCTATGCCTTGGATACAGGAAGACTATTCACGAAACAAGGTTCCAAGGGTGTCGCGTAGCCAGATGATCGCGGGGTCTCGTGCATATCGCTCATGCCAGTGCTGCATCACCCGGTAGCTCGGCACTTTAAACGGCAGTTCCAGTATCTTTATAGGATTTGTATCGGCAACAATACGCGCAAAACGCTCAGGGACGATGGCCACATAGTCTGTGCAGACGATATTGGAAATAACGCCAAGAAAGTTCGGAATCCGCAAACCGACCTTTCGTTTGATGTTGTTGCGCGCTATTGTCTCATCAACAATGACGTGGCCGGTTCCTTGCGTGGCTACTATGAGATGCGATTCACGTTCGAACTCATCCAGGGATATGGCAGTGCCATGGAGTCGGCCATGATCCTTATTCACAATGCAGACAAATCTGTCAGTAAAGAGTTGCTGCTGATAAATCGCTGCGTCCAACTGTGTTAGAAACCCGATAGCCAGATCAATCTCGCCAGATTCCAGTTGGCACGCGGTACGGTCGGACGTGTACCGGAGGTCCAGCCTAACCCCGGGCGCCACTTTCTGAAGATGCTCGAGCAGACGAGGCATCATGACGCGTTGGCCGATATCGGTCATACAGAGGCCAAACATCCGTTGCGAACTCGACGGGTCGAACGTTGCGCGATGTAGCAACGTCGATCTGAGTGCGGCCGTTGCCTGGCGCAAAGGGCTCACTATGTCGTCAGCCAGAGGCGTTGGCTGCATTCCGTCTGCTGTCCGAACAAAGAGAGGATCGTTATAGTGCTTGCGAAATTTCGCGAGAACCATACTCACCGCTGATTGACCCATGTCAAGGTTCTCTGCTGCGCGCGAAATGCTTGCGGTGCGATAGACCTCATCAAAAACCAGGAGGTGTTTCAGGTCGATGTTGTCCACAGGGTCCCCTCTATCAATTTATTTGACGCAAGTTATCAATCCTGGCATATGGATTGATGAGATGCAAATTCCTACAATCACTGAGTGTTGACGGTTCCCACGGCTGCAGGGATCTGGACCAACTATGCGGTTCTGTACATCAGTAAGTAGAGGAGACTATGACTTCCAAACAGCAGGAATCCCGGCCCATTCTTATCTCTGGCGGTGGCATAGGCGGGTTCGCGGCTGCGCTCGCGCTAAGCAAGGCCGGTTTTAAAGTTCGACTTTTTGAGAAGGCACAGGAAATCAGGGAGATCGGCGCCGGCATTCAGATCGGCCCTAATGCCTTCCATGTCTTCGAGCGACTCGGCGTCACCGCAGCGGTTCGGGCAAAGGCAGCAATGCCGGAACGGCTGGTGATGATGGACGGAATATCGGGAGAGCAGGTGGTCTCCATTCCTCTTGACGACCAGTTTGTAAGGCGGTTCAAACATCCTTACGCGCTGATACATCGGGCGGATCTGCATCGGATTCTGCTTGATGCGTGCGTGCGTTCCAGTCGCATCGAGGTGTCGACGAATACGACAGTCATCGGTTTCACTGACAACGGCGATGGTGTCACCCTTCACACAACGGAGGGGGACATTTCAGGCCACGCATTGATCGGCGCCGATGGACTGTGGTCGACCATTCGGGACCAGATTGTTGGCGATGGTTCGCCAAGGGTTTCGGGGCACATCGCTTATCGGGCTGTCCTTCCTATCAGCGAGGTGCCCGACGAATTGCGCTCCAACACCATGACCCTATGGGCAGGCGCGAAGACTCACCTCGTACATTATCCGCTACGGGGCGGAGATCTGTTCAATCTGGTCGCTGTGTTTCACAGCGATCGATATGTGGAGGGGTGGGACGCAGTGGGCGATGCACAGGAACTCCACCTGCGGTTCCGTGACGCGGTACCTACGGTTAAGGCTCTCCTCGCGAAGATCGATACGTGGCGCATGTGGGTTCTTTGCGATCGCGACCCCATAAGAAACTGGTCAAAGGGTAACGTCACCCTTTTGGGAGACGCGGCTCATCCGATGCTGCAGTACATGGCCCAAGGTGCGTGCATGGCAATGGAGGATGCGGTTGTACTCGCGGATGAACTGGCGTGTGAGAGTAGCGACGTGCCTGCCGCATTTTTGCGCTACCAGGACCGACGCTATCTGCGGACTGGAAAGGTACAAATGAGCGCGCGACTATATGGGGAGTTCTACCACGCAAGTGAGGTGAAACGCGAGCTTCGCAACCAGTTTTTGCAGGCGCGATCGCTTGAGCAGACACTGGACGGTATGGCATGGCTATATGACCCCACGCCGATTCAGCCGATTTCCACGGAGTCGGACCAGGGCGTCGTTGCCTCCAGTTGACGTGGCCCAAGAAAAACCTGGCCACCGCGCGATCCGCCGCTTCTCGAACTTTTCCAGGCTAACTATGAAGATCTGTCGCTTTAACGAAAATTGTCTCGGCCTCGTTGAAGGCAATGTAGTTCGGGACGTGACGCAAGCACTCAAAGTGCTACGTCCGGCTGACTATCCTTTTCCCCGGTATGACGTACTGATCGCTAATCTCGATCTGATCCGCAGCGCTGTGACGGAACTGGCGCCGCGCGCACGTACTGTTCCACTATCGGATGTGGCCCTTCTCAGCCCCGTCGCGAATCCTGGAAAGATTGTGGCCGCACCAGTAAATTACCAGAAGCATCTCAAGGAGGTTCTCTGCGATCCTAATCTGCATCACGACAATCAGATCAATCACATCCAACGCGCCGGTCTCTTTCTTAAGGCGACGAGTTCGCTCGTTGGCCCGTCTGAAGGGGTTGCGCTTCGAAAGCTTGACCGTCGTAACGACCATGAGGTGGAACTCGCCGTCATCATTGGCAAGAAAGCAGCCAACGTGTCCAAGGTCGATGCACTCAAATTCGTTGCGGGGTATTGCATCGGTCTCGATATCACGATCCGCGGACCGGAAGAGCGAAGTTTCCGGAAGTCTCCGGACTCTTATACTGTGCTAGGGCCGTGGCTTGTGACGAGCGACGAACTTCCAGACCCGAGCAATCTCAGCTTCTCCATTTCCGTCAATGGTGAGATTCGTCAGCGGTCCAACACAAGTGAACTGATTCTTGGTGTTAGCGAACTGATCGAATTTGCTTCCTCTTATTACACTTTGCTACCCGGTGACGTGATCATCACCGGGACACCAGAAGGCGTTGCATCGATCCGGCCGGGCGACTCCATGTTTGCAGAATTCGAGGGGATCGGCTCGATGGAAGTCGATGTGCGATGCAGTGTTCAGGAGGGTTGAGTCATGGCAACGTCTTCCCTTCAGTCTGCAACATGCGGGGACAGCGCTGAACGCCTTGCGCTGTACGACCAACTCGACAACGCGAACTCCGCTCCGTTGTGGGCCGTGATGTCCCAACTCGTGACGCCTGAGCCGCGACCGTACTGTGTACCCTACAAGTGGGACTATTCAGTCATGCGGGAACTGCTCCTGAGTGCTGGGAAGCTCATCACCGCGAAGGAAGCAGAGCGCAGAGTGCTGGTGCTGGAAAATCCGGGGATTCGCGGTATCTCACAGATTACTCAGAGTCTGTACGCCGGGCTTCAGCTAATTCTTCCAGGCGAAGTTGCGCCGACTCACCGACACGCAGCGGCGGCCTTGCGCCTGATCATCGAAGGTGGAGGCGGGTACACGTCAGTAAGTGGCGAACGAATACCGATGTCGCCAGGTGATTTCATTCTCACGCCATCCTGGACGTTTCATGACCATGGGAATCTCGGGGATGACCCCGTGATATGGCTTGACGGTCTGGACGTTCCCATGGTCAACCTCTTCGACGCGAGCTTTGCCGAGGCCTACCCGGCGGGTGAAACACAGAAGGTTGAGCGATTGACTGGTGACGCGCTGGCGCGTTACGGATCGAACCTGCTTCCGGTGGAGTACGTCCCGCAAGGCGCGGCTTCCCCGGTTTTTCATTACCCCTACTCGAGGGTAAAGGACGTCCTTCAGCGATTGCATGCAAGCGGCAGCCTGGATCCGCGCCACGGCATAAAGCTTCAGTATGCCAATCCCGCCACCGGTGGTTATCCGCTGCCGACCATCGCGGCATTCATGCAGCAGTTGCCCGCGCGATTCACTGGAGCTCCCTATCGCTCCACCGATTCAACAGTTTATTGCGTCCGCGAAGGCCGCGGGTTCAGTTCGATAAGCGGTGAGTGCATCCGCTGGCAGGCCGGCGATGTCTTTGTCGCGCCATCCTGGAGCGTCACCTCGCATCACGCGGTTGAACCGGCTGTGCTGTTCAGCTTCTCTGATCGGCCGGCGCAGAAGGCACTGGGATTGTGGCGGGAAGAAGCCCTCGATTACTGAATTGAGTTTGTTGTAGTCGGCTGGAGACCCGGCGTTCGGTGCATTGGTGCATCGGCGGAAGTCCAGGCCTTCTGAGCTGGCGTCGCGTCGGAAGTAGGTCCCGGCTGGAGACCGAAGCGCAGGCCTTCGGATCAGCCTGCTTCAGCATTTCCGAGACGGTCAATGCGCAAATAAACTTGCCTAGGCTATGATAGCTATAGCATTGACTAGCGTGTTATTTCGCAGTTGAGAAGGTCGTTGAGTCCAAGCGCGCGCTGGCAGACGCGAGCTGAGGTTGGGCCCTTGGTTCTAGCGGTATACGGGAAAAGGGGGCCTGTTTGGTGCAGGCAAGTCGCGTCGTAGATGACTGTCAACTAGTGGTTAAATTGGATGACATGGCAATTATTTATATAACTTCTCCAGTCCAATGTTGTTGCCTGGCCTGTCTATTCCGGCACGAGACAAATGGACCGGCGCACGCCGCGGGCCGTTTGCGGACATCGTAACCGGGCCATAGCGGGGCACTTCCAAACTCCAAACGAGTAACACGAAATACGCGGTGAACCCATGAATCAACCGAATATCGATCTTCCGCCTCTTACAGGCGGCCGTCTGGCTCTCGCGACGATTGCCGTTGCGTTGGCCACATTCATGAACGTGCTCGACTCCTCGATCGCGAACGTGGCCATTCCAACCATCTCGGGCAATCTCGGTGTGTCTGTCGATGAAGGCACGTGGGTTATAACTGTATTCGGCGCAGCTAATGCCGTGTCGATTCCGCTGACCGGATGGCTCACGCAGCGCTTCGGACAGGTAAGACTGTTCGTTGGCGCCATCCTAAGTTTTGTATTTGCGTCCTGGGTATGCGGCGTTGCCCCGAGTCTTCCGATTTTGCTGGTCGCGCGCATCTGCCAGGGTGCCGTGGCGGGTCCGCTGATTCCGCTGTCTCAAGCCATTCTGCTAGGCTCATATCCGAAGCAGAAGGCGTCGACAGCCCTCTCGCTGTGGGCGATGACCGCGACTGTTGGTCCGATCGCCGGTCCTGCTCTGGGCGGATGGATTACAGACAGTTATAGCTGGTCGTGGATCTTTTACATCAACATTCCGGTGGGGATCTTCGCGGCGGCCGTCACGTGGATGATTTATCGTAGCCGCGAGTCGGCCACACGCAAGCCGCCTATCGACCTCGTTGGACTCGGGCTTCTGATCGCCTGGGTCGCCTCCCTGCAGATCATGCTTGACAAAGGTAGAGACCTAGACTGGTTCTCGTCGTCAACGATCGTACTTTTGGGTATCACGGCACTTGTCAGCTTCGCGTTCTTCCTCGTTTGGGAACTGACAGACGAGAATCCAATCGTCGATATCAAGCTCTTTGCACAGCGCAACTTTCTCGGCGGGACGGTCGCGATTTCAGTCGCGTACGCTGTCTTCTTCGGCAATCTGGTTCTCATGCCGCAATGGATGCAGGAATATCTTAACTATCGCTCTCTCGACGCCGGCCTCGTGACGGCACCTCTCGGGATTTTCGCAGTGCTGCTTGCGCCTGTTATGAGTCGGGTGCTTCCGCGAACCGACGCGCGCGTCATTGCGACAATGTCGTTTATCGGTTTCTCGGTAGTTTTCTATATGCGATCAAAGTACGTGATCGAAATAGACACGTGGCACCTGGTGATTCCGACGCTCCTTCAGGGAATCCCGACGGCCCTCTTCTTCGTGCCGCTAACTGCAATAATACTTTCCGGACAACCGCCCAGCCGGATTCCAGCGGCGGCAGGCCTATCGAACTTTGTACGCGTGTTCTGTGGCGCGATCGGGACTTCCATGGCGGGCAACGAATGGAACAACCGCACAGTGTTGCATCATGAAAGGCTGACAGAGCAGGCCTCGATCAATAATCCGCTGTTCACCGGGCAGATCGATTCAACACAGTCGCTGCTCCATATGAATTCACAGTCGGCGCACGCGCTGTTCGACCTCACCGTCACGAGTGAGGCTGCGATGATGGGCCTGAACGATATCTTTTTCGCCTCGGCTGTAATTTTTCTGCTCATCATTCCGCTTATCTGGATCACGCGTTCAGTCAGGGGAGGCGCCGGTGAGGCAACCGGTGCGCACTAAGGTCTCAAAGGTTAAGCGGCGGGGCTGACGCCGGTCCCGCAAAAGGAGCGCTGCCGCCAGGTTTTCTTTTGGGAAAGTGTTGTTGGCGATGGGCAATGGAGCAAGACGCCTGGCTAACGCCGACCATATGAATTCACGACGGCGTCCGGTTGATCGCAAAAGATATGCACCGGAATACGGGGTGTTTCGGAGGTGCGTATGAGGAATGGCTCCCGACGTCGTCCAGCAAGCCGGCAGGAGGTCGGCGATCCGCAGGCAGCCGGGCAGGCGGCGATGGTTTTGCGCAAAGTGGAGTTCTGGTGGGTGAGTCTCGTCAATTACACACACGCCAGCAATGCGGTTCGGTCACGTCGCAATACGACGAATCAGTGTACAAAAATACTCCGTTGCCGGAGTGAGCGGTAGCCCGGTGCGCTGGACAATGCAAACCGGAGGGGCATGCAACGGTTCTGCAACCCTGATTTCTTCAAACAACTCGCTTAGTGGTGGATACTTGATCCACTGGACCGGCAGCATCATCAACAAGTTCGAGTTTGCCAGCGCAGTCATGAAAGTTAACGCCGACTGTGCCCGCATTGCCAGGCGCGGCGCAGGCAACCCGTGCTTTTCAAACAACGGACCGAGTTCCTCTTCGGCACGGTGCGTGATGGATGTCGTTATCCATTCAGCTTCGACCAGTTCGCACAGTGACCTCGCCTTGGCCAGCGGATGCCCCCGCCGGGCGATGATCACCCTGTTGTTGTCAAACAATTTCTCGATCTGAAGTTCGCCTGGCACCGTTACTGGTGCCGGTCCAATGTAACAGTCGACTGTCCCATCCATGAGGGACGCTTCCACTACCGGATACACTCCGTCAATGATCTCAAGGTTGATGTCTGGGTAGCGGCTGCGAAATGGTCGCAGAACGCCCGGCAAGAGTCCAAGATGCGCCGCGGTTGACATGCACAGTGTCACACGGCCGTGCGTTTCGCCGCGCATCTGCTCGATTTCATCTCTGGCACGCTGGAGCTCATTGCGGACCACGTTGGCACGCCGCAGGAAAGCGCTTCCGGCCGTTGTCAGCCGCACGCCCTTGACATGGCGTTCGAACAGCGCGACCCCAAGTTCTTTCTCCAGGTCGCGAATGCTGCGGGAAATTGCAGGTTGTGGTTGGCCAAGAAACCGCGCGGCTGCCCGCAACCCACCACGCTCAGCCACAGCAATGAAGTCCCGCAACGTGTTCAGTTTCACCATTGACACCGATTCAGTTCTGATATCACCTCGACGATTTTGCCATCTTTGTGAATCGCGTGGAAGTCCCTACGATGCAGCAATACATGATTCAAGAACGGGTAGAAGGAGACTGAGCCGTGGGTAAGTTGGGAAAACCGCGCGTATTGATTGTGGGGGCGGGCCCGGCCGGCCTGGCAATGGCAATCGAGCTGGGACATAGAGGTATTCCGTGTCTGCTCGTTGAACGGAACGATAGGGTTGGCTATGCACCTCGCGCCAAGACCACCAACGTGCGCACCAGGGAACACCTGCGCCGTTGGGGTATTGCCGATCGGCTTCGGGCGGCCTCGCCGCTTGGCGTCGACTATCCTTCGAACGTCGTATTCTGCACGCGGCTAGCCGGGTTCGAACTGGCACGGCACGAGAACGCAATGTTCTGTGCGCCTGGCCGCAATCCGCTCTATTCGGAGCATGCCCAGTGGATTCCGCAGTACACGGTTGAAGATGTGCTGCGATCGCACGCGCAGTCGTTGCCCGGCGTTGAAATCCGGTTCCGCTGCGAACTGCGAGAGTTTGTGCAGGACGATGAGGTGGTAACTGCCATTCTGCACGACCTCGATCAGCAGCGCGACGTGGTGGTCGACGTGGACTACCTGGTAGGGACTGATGGCGCACGCAGTCTCGTGCGAAATATCATTGGAACGCGGATGGAAGGCCAATATGGTCTCTCGAAGAATTACAACATTGTATTTCGAGCACCAGGACTGGCTGATGCGCATGGTCTGGGACCGGCCATCATGTATTGGCAGATAAACCGCGATGCACCGAGTCTCATCGGACCGATGGATGTTGGTGATACGTGGTTCTTCATGCCCACCCACGTCTCGTCGGGCGCACCCATCGAGGGTGCTGATGCGCGTGCGATGATTGCCACCGCCACCGGCATTGACCTGCCGTACGAAGTGTTGTCTAGCGATGAGTGGGTCGCAAGCAAGCTGCTTGGCGACCGATACCGCAAGGGGCGTGCTTTCCTGGCAGGGGACGCCTGTCACTTGCATCCGCCCTTTGGGGGATACGGGATGAATATGGGCGTCGCGGACAGCGTCGATCTTGGCTGGAAGCTGGCCGCCGTATTACAAGGTTGGGGCGGACCCGCGCTTCTCGATAGCTATGAGGCCGAGCGGCGCCCGGTGCACCAGTGGGTGCTTGACGAAGCCGTAGTTAACCACGCGACGCTTGGTAACCAGTTGGTCATGGACGATATCGAGGCCGACTGTGAAAGGGGGGAGAGCGTGCGCCGTGAAATTGGCAGCCGTATAACCGCTGCGAAGATGCGGGAATTTTCCACCTTGGGCGTGGTGCTTGGCTACCGCTATGACGATTCGCCGATCGTGATACCAGATGGCAGCGCCTCGCCGGAGAAGGACTTCATCAACTATGTGGCTTCGTCGCGGCCAGGCGCGCTCGCACCACACGCGTGGTTGCACGACGGCAGTTCCCTCTACGACCACTTCGGCAGCGGATTTACATTGCTTGCGTCGACCAGGGCGAGCAAAGAGGAAGTTGCATCAGTCGTTTCGGATGCGACAGATTGCGGGTTGCCGTTAAAGGTCATCCAACCTCCGGAGGGCGGCATTGCGAACCTCTACCCGGCCCGTTTTACGCTGATCCGCCCCGATCAGCACGTTGCATGGCGTGGCGATGCACAGCCAGCAATGGCGACGATCAGAACGGTGGCCGGCTTCGCTGCAGATTGAGAAGGGGAAGCCTATGACGACGCAAACAGGCCGCCGGCCGAATACCATTGGCGTTCATTCCGTTCACGAGTTCGTTTTCTCGGTTCCCGATTTGGGCGAAGCTGAGCGGTTTTATACAACTTTTGGCCTCGACGTGCGAAGACATGACGATCGTCTCGATTTATATACGTATGGCCATTCGCACCGCTGGGCGTCGGTCCATCTCAATGCGGAACGCAAACGGCTTGAGTATGTGAGCTTCGGGATCTTTGCTCAGGACCTGGAGGCCTTTCGTTCGCGCATCACATATCACGGTCTGGAGGCCGCTCCACATCGTTTGTCAGATGGCGCTGGCATCTGGTTGCGCAGCCCGGACGGCACGCTCATGCGACTGTTGGTTGTCGACAAGGTGTCGCCGGACGAGAAAAGTCAGCCGACGCCCGCGCGACCCGTCACCCGCGGTCGCGGAGCTGCTCCGTCGCGTGGCACCGTCGCTCCGGTACGCCCGCGCAGGCTGTCTCACATTCTTCTCTTCAGTCCGGACGTGCTGCGTATGGTTAGCTTTTGCGAAGCCGTGCTGGGCATGCGACTGTCCGACCGTTCAGGGGATCTTGTTGCGTTTCTGCACGGCCAACACGGTTCCGATCATCACCTCGTCGCGTTTGCGAAGTCGACGGCGCCTGGTTTGCACCACTCCAGCTGGGATGTGGGCAGCATTGATGAAGTCGGAGCCGGTAGTGAACAGATGCGTAATGCTGGCTACCTCGAGGGATGGGGCGTCGGCCGACACGTGCTGGGCTCCAACTACTTTTACTACGTCCGCGATCCGTGGGGCAGCTTCGCAGAATACTCGTTCGATATTGACTATGTGCCGAACGACATCGACTGGCCATCTGCGAACCATGCGCCCGAGGATTCCCTGTATGTCTGGGGCCCCGCCGTCCCGGACTACTTCTTTACCAACTTTGAGCAGGCTGCGACCTGAAGGAGACAATGTGAGACTTGTAGCATTCCTTGATGTCAATGGACGACCGGCAATCGGCGCACGTATCGATGCAGATACAATCGTGAACCTGACCGCCGCAGGCCTGCCCGATTCGCTGGACGCATTGCTGCACATGGAGAGCGCCGGCATGCAAGCCGCACGGCAGGCGCTGGAGCGTCGCGGCGTGACTGTCTCGACCCATGGGCTGCGATACTTGCCGCCAATAAGTACCCCATCGAAAGTCTTCGCGATCGGGCTGAACTATATCGACCACGCAGCAGAGAGCAACTTTGCGCCGCCGAAATACCCGGTCATTTTCAGCCGGTATCCATCGTCGTGGGTCGCGCACGACGAGCCGATTGTGCGGCCGCATGTATCGACGCAATTTGATTACGAGGCCGAGCTCGTCGTGGTAGTCGGCAAGGCTGGGCGATATATCTCCAAAGAGGCGGCGCTCGATCACGTGGCGGGTTATTCAGTGTTCAACGAAGGCTCCATCCGCGATTTTCAACTGCGCACCAATCAGTGGACAATCGGCAAGACCTTCGACTCTAGTGGCGCTTTCGGCCCGGAGCTCGTCACCGCCGATGAGTTACCCGCAGGTGCAAAGGGGCTGCGGATCAGCTGCCGGCTGAACGGAGTGACGATGCAGGACGCGAATACCGCTGACATGATTTTTGATGTCGCGACTCTCATCGCTGCCTGTTCGGAAGCGGTTGAATTGCAGCCAGGCGACATCATTATCTCCGGTACGCCGTCGGGTGTCGGACTTGCTCGCGATCCACAGGTGTGGATGAAACCCGGGGACGTTTGCGAAATCGAGATCGAAGGAGTCGGCCTACTGCGCAACCGCGTTGTCGATGAGGAAAGAAACACGCGGCCCTGACTCATCAATGCTCTTGGCGACCGGTATAGTTCGACGGACATGACAAAAACTGCATGCCGGTCCATGTCTGCGTACCGTCGGCTTTATTGGAGTGTAGCCAGACTTTATGTGCTTTGTAACGTCGGGTCTCGGCATGCGACCGGTATGAGACAACAGTGGATCCCGGACACGCGACAGCCAGCGGCGGCTTCGTTGCCCATTTCTTCCAGCAGCATTCCGACCGCTTCGCCGGAATTCGACAATGCACGGAAACCCAGGGCGGGTTCGCCCCAGTCCGAACAGCGCGCCGACAGTGTCAGCCGCGCTAAGGCGCTTGCCGGTCGGGCGATTTCTCTATCAATGTTCCAAGATGCGCGATGGCGACCAGTGACCGATGGTTATTGCGGTTCGCCGATCAAGGTCGGCTCAGTTTGACCGTTTAAGGCAACTCGCAGGCGCGGCATTGTTTGCACTTCAAGGCAAACTGGATAATTTCTCGAGGGCTCCGTGAGACTGACCGTTCGAAACAGACTTCTGTCGAGTATTGTCCTGCTCGTGATTTGCATGATTGGGCTCTCCACATTCCTCCTTCAGCGCCTCGAAGAAGCCAATGATCGAACAACGTCATTGTATCAACGCGACTTCGCGAACGCGTCGACGCTGGCTGAGATCGACGGGCTATTGACGCGCTCCTACATCAACATTCAGCGGATGGTCGCCGCTGGTGACCCAGCTACTACGGTAGCCCTGAAGCAGGAGAACGAGGAACGCTACGCGGCCATTGAAAAGTCTCTAGCGGCACTTGTGGCAAACAGCAGTGTCAACGAGAAGGCAAACGTCGCCAAGCTGCAGAACGCATGGTACGGGATGCAAGTCGGTCTAAAACACCAGATGGAAAAAATTGACGCTGGTGATAGCAAGGGTACCGCTGAGGTAACCCGGCGGGAACTGGGCGGCAATGTCAGTCAGATCTTTGCGATACTGGCCGATCTGAAGCGCAGCGCGGGAGACGAGGCTCGGCAGACCATTCGGGAGAACGTCGCGAGTGCCGCGCGAGTCCTATCCGTCTCCATTACCGTTATTGCGCTGGTGTCTATGCTGGCATTGGCGTTTGGCTTCTATGTAGTCCGCTCGGTAACCGGAGCCCTCGATACTGCGCTCGGCATCGCGAATCGGATCGCTAACGGATACCTCGGCAACAAGATAGAGGTGCATGGGGAAGATGAAAGCGGTGCCTTGCTCGACGCCCTATGCAAGATGGACCAGCAGCTTCGTCATCCCGTGCGCCGGATCATGGCCAGTGCAGAGTCCGTGACAGCTGCGTCGCGGCAGATCGCGGTCGGCAACACCGACCTGTCTTCGCGCACGATCGAACAGGCTGCCTCTTTAGAGGAGACTGCAGCCAGTATGACGCAACTCACGCAAACAGTGAAGCAGAACGCCGACAACGCCCGGCAGGCCAAGGAACTGGCGACGCGCGCCACACTTACTGCCGACGAAGGCCATGAAGCTGTACAAAACGTGGTTCGGACTATTGACCGTATCAATAGCAGTTCCGCCAAGATCTCGGAAATTACGGGCGTAATCGAGGCTATCGCATTTCAAACCAACATACTCGCGTTGAACGCAGCCGTCGAGGCGGCGCGCGCGGGGGAACAGGGACGCGGCTTCGCGGTCGTCGCGACGGAAGTGCGCGGGCTCGCGCAACGCTCTTCCGCTGCGGCGAAGGAGATCAAGGCGCTTATTGAATCGTCGGTGGCAATGATCGATGAGGGTGTACGTCAGGCCTCTGAAGCCGGTTCGACAATGAGCAATGTAAAGCACGTCATAAAGCGGGCTTCGGACTTCGTAGGCGAAATCGCCATGGCATCAGGCGAGCAGAGTCTAGGAATCGAGCAGGTGCATCAGGCCATTGTTCAAATGGACCACGCGACTCAGCAGAGTGCATTGCTGGTGCAGGCGGCCGCCCTAGCGGCGCAGTCACTCGACGAACAGGCTGGCAATTTGAACAGCGCAGTGGCAGTGTTCAGGTTGCCTGACGCCGATCTCGCGGCAGAGTGAACAAGTCGTATCATGTCGCTACGGAAGTCGGCGAAACATATTCACCGCTCCGGCTTTTCGACAACTTCGGATCAACGACGCGTTGCGTGGCAGCACCACACGGAATTGCAAACCGTGCCGCTAGACGTCCTCCTGCTGCCAAGGGCGGGCTTGGTGAGTTCAATTGGCGGATCGTCGCGCTAATGCCCTCGGGTAGAAAATCCTGAAACTCCGATTCCGTTTCGGCGCGCCGCATTAGACGGCCCAGTTTAGGCTAGCTTTATCCGTGAGTGCGTTGTTGCGGCCGATTCTGATATGCTAAATTGCGCCGGAATCCAAATGCACCGCTCATTTATGTGGAGGCTACAACATGTTCGAAACGGAAGCCTTCGCCAGCTGGGGCGATATGGATTTCAACTCACATATGCGTAACACCGCCTATCTGGACAAATCGGTTGATGCGCGGATGTTGTATCTGACGAGCCAGGGATTCTCAATGTCGGCACTCATGCAGCTACGCATTGGCCCGGTCGTGATGAGAGACGAGATTGAATATTTCCGCGAAATCTATCTCCTCGAACGAGTTTCAGTGAACCTCGCACTCGCTGGCTTGTCTGCCGATGGAAGCCGAATGTTGTTGCGCAACGAGTTTCTTCGCGGCGACCAGATGGTAGCTCGCGTGACGTCGTCAGTGGGTTGGCTCGATCTAGAAAAACGCAGGTTGACATGTCCGCCCTCTCAGTTGTTCGACGCAATGAATGCATTGGAAAGAACCGAACAGTTTGTTGAATTGCCCAGCTGCGTAAAAGCGACGCGATCCAGTTGATTGCCTGGTTCGGCGCACCGCAAATCCGGACTTTGAGTCGTTGCGATGGGCCATGTGCGGGCAGTGTGACTGCACTTGCAGCGAACCGGAAGGGCGCCCGAGGCAGGACGACTCGCAACATATTCGTTCACCGTACATGAAGCTTAAGGGCCGTAGGTTGGAAGGCCAATTGGGAGGGTTATGCCCACCTGTAGTCCACCGCTTGGACGGTTGGCGAGCTTAATGTCGCCGCCGTGCGCGCGGACAATAGCGCGCGCAGACGTAAGCCCCAAGCCCATTCCACCTGTCGTGCGGTTACGGGATTTTTCGAGGCGAAAAAAGGGCGCAAACACCTGCTCGAAAGTGCCAGCCGGGATCCCGGGGCCGCGGTCACAAATCGTGATTCTGATCTGACTTTCGTCCCCGTGGAGTTCGAGCTCTGCGCAATCGCCGTATTTCAAGGCATTGTCTACAAGGTTCATACAGGCGCGTCTCAATGAAAACGGGCGCCCAGTGAAAACCAGGCGCTCCGGTCCCGCATAAGACACATGCTCGCCGTGATCGGCGTAGTCATCGGCCATCGCATGTAAAAGACCTGCGAAGTCGAAAGCGGTTGGCTCTTCAGCCGTAAAATCGTCCCTGAAAAAAGACAACGCCGAATCGGCCATCGCCTGCAAATCGTCGACATCCCGAAACAGGCGCGTCCGCTGGTCCTCGTCTTCAATAAACTCGCCGCGGAGCCGGATCTTCGTGAGTGGAGTCCGGAGATCATGCGACATTGCCGCCAGCATCGCTGTGCGGTCTTCGACAAACCTCCGGAGCTGCGCCTGTAAGGTGTTGAAAGCCGCGATCGCCGCACGTAATTCATGGGGGCCTGCTTCAAGCAAGGGACTGGTTCGCGGATCGCCTCCGAATGCGCGAAGGTCATCCGCAAATTGCCTGATCGGTCTGGCGAGGTAATGAGTGGCAAGCAAAGCTGCGGCAAGAATTGAAACCGCAACGAAGATGAGGGCAAAGGCCACCTGCGCAGGCTCTGATAACCCCCATACCCGGCGAGTCGCATTGAACGCGACCCAACTGTGGTCGCGAAGCTCGAGCGCAAGGAGATAGGCGTGCGGCTGCGACTCTACGCCGTACTTTTGACCGGGTACGGGTCTGTCCGATTCGAACAGTAGTGTGCGGCGCCGCTGTCCGCCGTTGTCAAACCAACTGGACAGTTCCACATCATTCTCGTTCATTGTTGATGTGGCAAAGCTTCGCGCCAGCGACGTGTTTGCCGCGTACCATTCGGCATTCACTTCCGGAATCTGTGCGGCTTTCGCCAGAGGCTCGCGAAACTCCGGGGGAACGATCTCGATCATTCTGACAAGATCGTTGGCTCTACTGAGAAGTACAGACTCCTCGGCCACCGGCCGGACCCAAACCCCCGCGTACCGGTTAAACAGGGCGCTAACCACCAGCACACCGACAATGGCGGCGCCGACCGTCATAGCGATTCGCCAGCCGATTGTGTCGCGCGGTAGGGGCATCGGGATCATCCCCGTCGCACCATCGGCGTGAACATATAGCCGCCGCCGCGCACCGTACGGATGACAGATGGTTCCTTGTCGTCGATATCGAGCTTTCTGCGCAGTCGGCCAACCTGTACATCGATGCTTCTATCGTAGACGTCGTGAGACGAACCTCGCGCAATATCAAGCAACTGGTCTCGGCTCAGGACCCGTTGCGGGTTTTCCGCAAACGCAAGAAGCAAATCGAATTCGCTGCTGGACAGGATCGTAAGGGTGTTCTCCGGCGAACGCAGTTCACGTCGGGCAATATCCAGCCGCCATCCCGCAAATGAGAGGAATGGCCTGGTTTGCGTCCCCGTCTTCGTCATGTCAAGGTACCCGCTTCTACGCAGGAGCGCCCTGACGCGTGCAAGTAGTTCTCGTGCATCAAATGGCTTGACGAGGTAATCGTCGGCACCTATCTCCAGTCCCACGACGCGGTCGACGTGGTCCGTAACCGCGGTAAGCATGATGACAGGCACCTTCGACACGGAGCGCAGTCGGCGGCACAGGCTGAGACCATCTTCTCCAGGCAGCATGACGTCAAGGACCACGACGTCTATCAACTGTGTATCGAGCACTTCAAAAAGGTTGTCTCCGTCGGTCGCAACACTGACCGTATAGCCGTGTCTGTGAAAAAACGCGCTCAATAAAGATCTGATGTCCTCTTCGTCATCAACTACGAGTATGTTCGGCATCGCATCCATTCCCGAATAGTAACCAGCGACCGCGTTCCCAAGATGTCGAACGCCGGCTCGAATGTGTCAACCCTGACACATTGTATCCGGGCCGAAATCCGACGCACATCATCCGGTTGAACTTCCTGTTTAGCCTTGAAACTCCTCAACGGAGGTTTCGAATGGCGTTTCAACCAGAACAGACGGGTCCTAACGGCAGGTCACTGCCATTGCGCCATGCGATGACGGCATCCAGGTTCGCCAATGCATTGCGTGCGAGTTTTTCCGATGCCGCAGCGAAGGAAGACCGGGCAGCGCATCTGGCGCGCGAACAGGTTGGCGCAGCGGCAGCGCGACGAAAGGCGAGGTCAACATGGTGGCCATTTCTGGCTATCACTTCATTCTTCATCTCCAGCGTAGCGTCGGCGGACGATGGTGCGGGCAGCGACCCGTCCGGCTTCACGCTGCTGAGCAACGCGACGAACGTCACGCATTGGGGTCTCGGTGCGGGTGCGGAAGTGCAGACAATGCCATACAAACACTATGGCGCCAATGTCGCACCGATTCCGCTAATCTATTTCGACGACAAATGGGTGAACGTTGTTGGCACGACGGTCGACCTGAAGGTAGGCCAGTGGGATAGCGTCTCTATCGCACTGCGTGGACGGGTGGGAATTCTCGAAGGGTACAAACAATCGGACGCGCCTGTCCTTAACGGCATGCAAAATCGCGATTCGGTCGCATTCTGGTACGGACCTACGCTTGCATGGGATAGCGCGCTCGGGACGCTCTCAAGCAGCTATCTCTTCGGCGGAAACAAGGGACGACAGGCCAGTCTCGACTTCAGAAAAGAAATTCAGGCGGCCAGGTGGACGGTGGTGCCGCATATGACCGTCGAATGGCTAAGTGGCGATTACGTCGACTACTACTATGGTGTAACGCCTTCGGAAATGCGGCCTGGACGCCCGGCGTATAAAGGTTCCAGTGCTTCGAAGGTTTCGATCGGCACACGCGTGGCGTATCAGCTCACAGAGCACCAGTCGGTAGGTGTCGACATCAGCGTTGCGCATCTGGGTGGAGGCATTACTGATAGCCCGCTGGTAGGTCGGCGGTTCGTTACCGGTGCGACGCTCGGCTACGTCTATCAGTTCAGGTGAGTGAGCCCGCCCGAAGCAGGTGTGCGGCGATCAAACCATCCGATGTTCGACCATTGGCACAGCCGTCGCCACAGCTACCTTTATATCTTCTTTTGCGCTGCTGCTGCAGCAGGAGGCCCGTCGTTTAATGGCGATGCAGGCACAGCCTTCTTTTTTTAAAAATCCATAAATTACAGGAATCCTATGTTAGGCAGGAGACTGTTTGACCTGTCGTGTGTTACCATCGCAGCCCTTCTGCTTACAGCGTGCGGACCAAGACAATCTGTCCCGCCGCAACAGACGCCCGAAGTAGGCGTCGTCACAGTCCGGCCGACTACCGTACCTGTCGTCACTGAATTGCCGGGCCGTACCAGTGCTTTCCTTATCGCGCAAGTGCGCGCGCGGGTGGACGGCATCGTGCTGCGCCGCGAATTCACCGAAGGCGGCCAGGTCAAGGCTGGCCAGCGCCTGTACAAGATCGATCCGGCGCCGTACATCGCCACGCTGAACAACGCGAAGGCGACGCTCGCCAAGGCGCAGGCCAACCTCGCGTCCACCGCGGCGCAGGCAAGCCGCTTCAAGGTGCTGGTTGCCGCCAATGCGGTCAGCAAGCAGGACTACGACAACGCGGTCGCCTCGGAAGGCCAGGCCGCCGCCGACGTCGCCGCGGGCAAGGCCGCGGTCGAGACGGCGCAGATCAACCTGGGCTATACCGACGTGACCTCGCCCGTGACGGGCCAGATCGGCGTGTCGCAAGTCACGCCGGGCGCTTATGTGCAGGCGAGCGCCGCGACCCTGCTCGCCACCGTACAGCAACTCGATCCGGTCTACGTCGACCTGACGCAGTCGAGCCTCGAAGGTCTGAAGTTGCGTCGCCAGATGCAGGAAGGGCGTCTCAAGACGAACGGCCCAGACGCCGCGAAGGTTTCGCTCATTCTCGAAGACGGCCGTACGTATTCCGAAAAGGGCAAGCTGCAGTTCACCGACGTGACGGTCGACCAGAGCACCGGTTCGGTCACGGTCCGCGCGATCTTCCAGAACAAGGACAAGGTGCTGCTGCCGGGCATGTTCGTGCGCGCGAAGATCGAGGAAGGCGTGAACGAGAACGCGCTCGTCGTGCCGCAAGTGGGCATCACGCACGACCAGAAGGGTCAGCCGACCGCGCTCGTCGTCGGCGACGACAACAAGGTCGTATTGCGTCAGCTCGTCACCTCGGGCACGTACGGTTCGAACTGGGTGGTCGAGAGCGGCCTGAAGGCCGGCGACCGCGTGATCGTGCAGGGCACCGACAAGGCGAAACCCGGCATGCAGGTCAAGACCGTTGCCGCGCAACTTCCCGCTACGCCCGCCTCCGGCGCAGCCGCTCAAGGGGCGCCAGCCGCCAGCGGCAGCGCCCAGACGGCTCAACCTGCCTCCGCTGCATCGGGCGCGTAATAACAGGGAGCCCGCCACATGGCAAAGTTCTTCATTGATCGCCCGATTTTTGCATGGGTGATCGCCATCATCTTGATGCTCGCGGGTATCGCGTCGGTGTTTACGTTGCCGATCGCGCAATACCCGACCATCGCGCCGCCGGCCGTGCAGATCAGCGCAACGTATCCGGGCGCTTCGGCGAAGACGGTGGAAAACACCGTCACGCAGGTGATCGAGCAGCAGATGAGTGGTCTCGACCACTTGCTGTACCTGTCGTCCACGTCGGACGACTCGGGTACCGCAACCATCACGCTGACGTTCGCGGCCGGCACCAATCCCGACATCGCCCAGGTGCAGGTGCAGAACAAGCTGCAGCTCGCCACGCCGCTCCTGCCGCAAGCCGTGCAGCAACTGGGCACCAAGGTCACGAAGTCGAGCAGCAGCTTCCTGCTGGTCATGGCGTTCGTGTCCGAAGACGGCAGCATGGCGAACATCGATCTCACCAATTACGTCGCATCGCATGTCCAGGACCCAATCAGCCGCATAGATGGAGTCGGAACGACTACCTTGTTCGGGGCCCAGTACGCCATGCGGATCTGGCTGAATCCAGAGAAGCTCATGAGCTTTGCACTGACACCCGTCGACGTCACGACCGCTCTTGAAGAGCAGAACGTGCAAGTGGCGGGGGGGCAGCTTGGCGGAACGCCAGCAGTTTCCGGGCAGATGTTACAAGCCACCGTCACAGAGGCGACCCTGCTGCGTACGCCGCAGGAGTTCGGCAACATTTTACTGAAGGTAAGCAAGGACGGTTCGCAGGTGCGCGTCAGGGACGTTGCACGTGTGGAGCTGGGCGGCGAAACGTACAATCTGGAAACCATGTACAACGGCCGCCCCACGGCAGGCGTGGGTATACAGCTCACGAGCGGCGCAAACGCCCTTGAGACAGCAAATCAGGTGCGTCAGAAGATCGACGAGCTGTCGAAGTACTTCCCGCACGGCCTCGTCGTGAAGTATCCGTACGACACCACGCCGTTCGTGCGTCTGTCTATCGAGGAAGTGGTCAAGACGCTGCTCGAGGGCATCGTGCTCGTGTTCCTCGTGATGTATCTGTTCCTGCAGAACCTGCGGGCCACGCTGATCCCGACGATCGCCGTGCCGGTGGTGCTGTTGGGCACGTTCGCGGTCATGAGCATAGTGGGCTTTTCGATCAACACGTTGTCCATGTTCGGGCTCGTGCTGGCAATCGGCCTGCTGGTGGACGACGCGATCGTGGTGGTGGAAAACGTCGAGCGGGTGATGGCGGAGGAGGGCCTATCCCCTCGCGAAGCCACGCGCAAGGCGATGGACCAGATTACCGGCGCGCTCGTCGGCGTGGCGCTCGTGCTGTCGGCGGTGTTCGTGCCGGTGGCGTTCTCGGGCGGTTCGGTCGGCGCTATTTACCGGCAATTCTCGCTGACCATCGTGGCGGCCATGGTGCTGTCGGTGCTGGTCGCGTTGGTTCTGACGCCGGCTTTGTGCGCGACGATTCTCAAGCCGATTCCGCAAGGTCATCACGAAGAGAAGAAGGGTTTCTTCGGCTGGTTCAACCGGAACTTCAACAAGAGCCGCGACAAGTATCACTCGGGCGTGCACCACGTGATCAAGCGCTCGGGCCGCTGGCTCATCATCTACATGGTGGTGATCTTCGCGGTCGGCCTGCTGTTCGTGCGGCTGCCCAAATCGTTTCTGCCGGAAGAGGATCAAGGCAGCTTCTTCGTGCTAGTCCAGACCCCGTCCGGGTCGACCCAGCAGAGGACCGCAAGAGTGCTCTCTAACATTTCCGATTACCTGCTTGATAATGAGAAAGCGATTGTCGAATCGGTCTTCACGGTTAACGGCTTCAGTTTCGCCGGTAGTTCCCAGAATTCGGGGATGATCTTTGTGCGCCTGAAGGATTACTCCCGAAGGCGAGGCGCAGAGCAGGGTGTGCAGGCCATAGGAGAGCGCTTGTATGGGCGCTACATGAACTTCAATGACGCGATGGTCATACCGGTGAACCCGCCGTCCATCCCCGAGCTCGGCACGGCCGGGGGCTTGGGCTTCGAGCTGCAGGACCGCGCGGGTGTCGGCCACGAAAGGCTGATGCAAGCGCGCAACATGCTGCTCGGCATGGCCGCGCAGGATCCGACGCTGGCGCAGGTGCGCCCGAACGGCCTGAACGATACGCCGCAGTTCAAGGTGAACATCGACCACGAAAAGGCCTCGGCACTCGGCGTATCGCTGTCCGCAATCGACCAGACGTTCTCGATCGCGTGGGCGTCGCAGTACGTGAACAACTTCCTCGATACCGACGGCCGTATCAAGAAGGTGTACCTGCAGGGCGATGCACCGTTCCGTATGACGCCGGAAGACCTGAACACCTGGTACGTGCGTAACACGGCAGGCGGCATGGTGCCGTTCTCGTCGTTCGCAAGCGGCCAGTGGACCTATGGTTCGCCGAAGCTCGAGCGTTACAACGGTATTTCCGCAGTAGAAATCCAGGGCGCGGCGGCGCCGGGCAAGTCGACCGGTCAGGCAATGACGGCGATGGAAGCACTCGTGGCGAAGTTGCCGGCGGGTGTCGGCTACGAATGGACGGGCCTGTCGTTGCAGGAACGCCAGTCCGGTTCGCAGGCGCCCATCCTGTACGGCATCTCGATCCTCGTCGTGTTCCTGTGTCTCGCGGCGTTGTATGAAAGCTGGTCGATCCCGTTCTCGGTGATCATGGTGGTGCCGCTCGGCGTGATCGGCGCATTGCTGGCCGCTACGCTGCGCGGGCTCGAGAACGACGTGTTCTTCCAGGTCGGTCTCCTGACCACGGTGGGCTTGTCGGCGAAGAACGCGATTCTGATCGTCGAATTCGCGCGCGAGTTGCAACAGAGTGAAGGAATGGGCCCGGTCGAGGCCGCGCTGGAAGCAGCGCGTCTGCGGTTGCGTCCGATTCTGATGACCTCGCTCGCGTTCATTCTCGGCGTGATGCCGCTCGCGATCAGTAACGGCGCCGGCTCGGCCAGCCAGCACGCAATCGGTACGGGCGTGATCGGCGGCATGTTGACGGCCACCTTCCTCGCGATTTTTATGATCCCGATGTTCTTCGTCGTGATCCGCGCGAAATTCGGCGGTGAGAAGGAAGACCCGGATGAGGCGCTCGCACACTACAACCAGCACCATCCGCATGACGGCCAGGGCGGCGCTTCGGCCGGGTCGACGGATGAAGGCTCGGGCAAGGACGGACATTGAGATGCAAAAACACTCTCTGATTGCAGTGGCGGTCGCGCTGTTCGCCGCGGGGTGCACGATGGCGCCGAAGTACGAACGCCCCGCCGCGCCGGTGACGAGCACGTTCCCGACCGGCGGCGTGTACGCCATGCAGCCGGGCGCGACGCAGCCTGGCGGGGCCGGCGCGCGCAGCGCGAACGGCCTGGCGGCGGCCGACATCGGCTGGCGCGATTTCTTTATCGATCCGCGCATGCAGCAGTTGATCGACATCGCGCTGAAGAACAACCGCGATCTGCGCGTGACGGTGCTGAACATGCAGGCGTCGCAGGCGCAGTTCCGTATCGTTCGCGCAGGGCTGTTCCCGACGCTCGACGCCGCGGCATCGCAAGGCAAACAGCGGACGCCGAAAGATCTGTCGGTGTTCGGCAATACGATTTCGAATTCGTATTCGGTCGGCCTGAACGCATCGTGGGAAATCGACTTCTTCGGGCGGGTTCAAAGCCTGAAGGACCAGGCGTTGGCTCAGTACCTGGCCACGGCTCAAGCGCGCAAGGCGGCTGAAATCGCGTTGGTCTCGCAGGTGGCGAATCAGTACCTGACGGTGCTCGAACTCGACGATCTGCTGAAGGTCACGCAAGGTACGCTGAAGACCGCGCAGGAGTCGTTTCGCATCACGAAGCTGCAGTTCGACAACGGCACCGGCTCCGAACTCGACGTTCGCCAGGCGCAGACCGTGGTCGAGCAGGCAGAGGCGAACCTGCAAGCGCAGGCGCGTCTGCGGGCACAGGCGGAAAACGCGCTGGTGCTGCTGGTCGGCGAGCCGTTGCCTGCCGGCCTCGCGCCGGGCCTCACTTTGAACGACCAGAATCTGCTCACGGATATTCCGGTGGGTCTGCCGTCCGATCTGCTGACGCGTCGTCCCGATATCATGGAGGCCGAAGAGAATCTGCTTGCGGCCAACGCGAATATCGGCGCCGCGCGCGCGGCCTTCTTCCCGAAGGTTTCGCTCACGGGCAGCTTTGGCACGCTGAGCCCGACGCTCGGCGGCTTGTTCAAGCCGGGTTCGGCAGCGTGGAGTTTCGCGCCGTCGATCACGCTGCCAATTTTCGAGGGCGGTCAGAACATGGCCAACCTCGATCTCTCGAATATCCAGAAGAACGTCCAGATCGCCACGTACGAAAAGGCGATCCAGACGGCCTTCCGCGAGGTAGCAGACGCGCTAGCCGCGCGCGGCACATACGATCAGCAGATCCAGTCCCTCGAGCGCAACGCGTTTGCGGAACAGCGCCGGCTGGATCTGTCGGATCTGCGCTATACGAACGGGGTCGACAGTTACCTGGCGGTGCTGACCGCGCAGACCGCTTTGTATTCGGCGCAGCAGTCGTTGATTACTGCGCGCATGGAGCGTCTGCAGAACCTGGTGACGTTGTACCAGGCGCTCGGCGGCGGCTGGATCGAGCATAGCGGCGATCAGCTGCGCGAGGCCGATGCCACTGATCCCGTGGTGCCTTGCGGAACGTCGGCGTTTCAGACGTGTTGAGGCGGAAGTACAGGCCGACGCCCGCCAGCAATGCACTGGCGGGAAACGGAACGCTCCATCCCCACGACAGCAGCGACTCGGCGGCAAGCCCGGTGCTGTGAAGAGAAAGGCGAGGTTGGCCATCAGTGTGCCGGCGGCCACGTCGATCTGCACCCACGAGCCGTACGGTCCGCGCTTGGCCGCGAGCGGATGTTCGACAGCCATCAGCATGGCGCCCCCCATTCGCCGCCGAGCGCCAGTCCCTGGATGGTGCGCAGCGTCAGCAGCAGAACAGGCGCCCAGATACCGATTGCCGCATAGTTGGGCAGCGGTCAGATGCAGAAGGTCGCACAGCCCATCAACAGGAGCGAAACCAGCAGCATCGATTTACAGCCGAGCCGGTCGCCGAAGTGACCGAACAACGCAACGCCGACGATGCGCGCAAGATACGCGGACGCGAACGTGCCAAACGCGAGCAGATGCCGATGAGCGGGACGAAACCCGGAAAGAACACCTTGTTCAACACGAGCGCGGATGTCGTCGCGAACACAAATAGGTCGTACCATTCGACCGTCGTGCCGATCACGCTGGCACGGCGATCTTCGTCATCTCGTTGGGAGCGGCATCGTCTGCGACGGGCGATGCGGCAGGGCGGACGGTACTCATGGTCTTCTCCGGACAGTGTAGCGTTGACGGGGGATGCCGCGTGGGGAGCACGGCGTTCCCCGTCTTTATCCGGAGCCAAAAACGACAAGTAAAAGTCTGATTCCTAACTCAGTGTATTAATGGCGTTGATGATTCAGGTGCGACGCGCGAGATGAATACCGGCGAGCATGCAACGCACCGAGCCGCCTGCCAGTTCGATAGTCGGCACGTCGAGCGGTAGCAGCTGCGCGGAGCGCTCGATCAGCCTGCGCTGCCGCTGTGTGAGGCTATCGAGTGCGCGCCGCGAGAGTGCCAGCACCCGAGCGTCGCACCCCGTGAGCTCCAGCGCATTGCCAGCGAAATTGGCAATCTGCGCGGTATCGAGTGGGATGACCGTGCGGCCGGTTTCTACCAGGCGCCGAAGAATCTGCTCGCGGCGGCCGGCGTCGCTGATCAGATCGAAGCCAACGAGCGCGAAGTCCGTCGCGACGCTCATCATTACGTTGGAGTGATAGATGGGATCACCGTTGGCGTCGGCGGTATCGAAACACATTGGTTCGAAGTTGAAATGCGTGCAGAAGCGTTCGAGTGCGATGGGATCGGCGCGTCGCGAGCGGGCCGTGTACGCGATGCGCGCCACGTGATCGAGCACCATCGAGCCCGTACCTTCGAGAAAGATGCCATCGTGTTCAAGGCCCGAATAATCGACGACATCCTGCACCCGATACTCGGTCTTGAGCATGTCGATCACATCAGTGCGTCGCTCACGTCTGCGGTTATGGCAGTACATCGGATATAGCGCGACATGGCCGCCCGGATGCGTCGAGAACCAGTTGTTGGGAAAGACAGAGTCGGGCGTGCCCTTGTCTCCGGGGTCATCGAATACATGCACGCGCACGCCCGCGTCTGACAGGAGTTGCGCGGCCGCCGTTACTTCGTTGCGCGCGGTCTCGGCCAGAGCTTGCGCATCGGTATCATCATGGCTCGTGGGCGGGCGTTGAAAGGCGTTGTCCCCCGCGGTCTCGGGGTTCGGTGTGAAGCGGTGAGGCCGTACCATCACGACGGCCGACGGGGCCTGTATCGACAAGCGGTTCATAGATGAAAGCAGGATGCGGTTGATCGATGAAACGTTGTGAGTCAATGCGCCAGTTCGATCGCTGCGAACTCCAAAGCAGACTCGTTTGACGCACCTATCAGTGCAAAGAGGTTCTTCGGATCAGCGGCAGGGGGGATCAGCGAGATATCCGTTCCGGCGCCATATTGAACGGCGAGGGCATGGAGATAGCGCAGGGCGGCGTAATCCTCGAGCGCAAAGCCGACGGAATCGAAGATGGTGACTTGCGATGCGCTTTCCCGGCCTGCGACTTCCCCTTTGAGCAAGCGCCAGAATTCGACGACGGGAAAATCGACGGGCATCTGCTGGATATCGCCTTCGATGCGCGTTTGCGGCTCGTACTCGACGAACACGCGGCCCATGCGCAGCACGTCGGCATGCAACTCGGTCTTGCCGGGGCAATCGCCGCCCACTGCGTTCAGATGCATGCCGGGTTCGATCATGTCAGGGGTAACGATCGTCGCGTAGGTCTTGTCGGCGGTTACCGTCGTCACGATGTCGGCGCCGCGTACGGCCTCGGCAATGGATGCTGCACGCATGACCCGAAGGGCAGGCCATGCACGCAGATTGTGAAGCAGCTTGTCCGTTGCGTGCGCATCGACATCGAACACGCGGATTTCGTCGATGCCGAGTTGCGTGTGAAAGGCGATTGCCTGGAATTCGCTTTGCGCGCCGTTGCCGATCAGCGCCAATGTTCTTGAGTCAGGACGTGCAAGCGCCTGGGCGGCGAGCACCGAGGTCGCAGCCGTACGCAACGCGGTAGTTAGCGTGAGTTCGGCAAGCAGCAAAGGGTAACCAGTATCGACATTGGCGAGTGCGCCGAAGGCCATAACCGTGTGAATGCCGCGTTGCGCGTTGACGGGATGACCGTTGACGTACTTGAAGGCGAACAGCTTCGCATCGGCTACAGGCATCAGTTCGATCACGCCGTCGCGCGAATGGCACGCGACACGCGGTGATTTGTCGAATTCCGCCCATCGAAGAAAGTCGGCGCGCAAAGTGCCGACCAGTTCGTTGATAAAGCGCGGCACGCCGACGGTCGCAATGAGGCGGCTTGTGGCGGGAACGTCGAGGAAGCGGGTCATGGTTTTGTCTCCGGTGAAGTCTTGCGGCTTCGATATGCCGCCCGATAGAGACATTATTTCCAACCGCGAAGCCAACAGAAAGATGGCAAAGCTGACAAAATTGCTGGTGTTTCTGGCATTCTGGTAACTGTGGATAGCATTTGGTTCGGTTCCCGCTGTCCAGACGGGTGCTGGAGCCGTATCGTCAACCTCCGCTCAATGCATTCGAGGTATTTACGTGATCAATCTTGACGACGTCGATCGTCAACTCATCGCGCTATTGCGTGATGACGCGCGTGCGTCAGTCGTTACGCTGGCGAAGCAATTAAGAGTCGCTCGCGCCACCGTGCAAAACCGGCTGACCCGGCTGGAACAGAATGGTGTGATCGTGGGTTACACGGTGCGACTCAAGCAGGTGGCAGAAAAGCATCGGATACGTGCGCTAATGTCAATTGCCGTGCACGGCAACCGTGCCGCTGAAGTGATCAAGGTCCTGCGTGGGCATCCGAGCGTGGCTACTATCCACAGCACCAATGGGCGTTGGGACTTGATCGCAGAACTCCACGCCGATTCGCTGGAGAATTTCGATCGGGTGCTCGGGGCGATCCGCCTGATAGATGGCATTGCGAACACTGAAACCAGCATTCTGCTGTCGACGCATAAGGCGTAAGGGAGTTCGGGCCAACCGTGGTCGACGCATCGGGTTGTGGGCCGGGCTGTTGCTAGCTTGCGAGCGTCAGAAACGCGACACCTGTAAATAGCCAGAACACGACTGCCGCTGTCGGATGAATAGTCCTGTTCCGGGCATGAGCTGCTCGCTGAGACTGCGCGATGGGTAACATAGTCTTACACGCGACTGGCTGTGCGCAGTGCTGCGAGCGTAGGTGGGAGGATAGGAAGCTGTTTGGCATAGCTTCGTTCACGCTTCGGGACCGGCGGAGCAGGTGCGCTTCCAGTAGCTTCCTTAATGTCTCCCGTTCCAGTGCGCTCCACGGACATAGGCTGCGTTACTGGTAGCTCTGGCCTTAGGCAGTCGTGGCCATATGGCCGGAAAGACTCGCATTTACCAAGGGTTTTTTCGCGCGGAAGCGGTGTGGCGACCGCGCTGGTTCGATCTGCGAAAGACGGCGCGACTCCGGAGAGCCGATCTCGAAGCGTAGCGAACTTAGTGACTCAATAAAGCGAGGTGGGCGCTCACTGGGCAGAAAAGCGGGCGTCGCAGTTGCGGCGAAGACGGATCAGCGTCGCGTCACAGAATTGAAACGCCTACCGTCAGTATCTGCAAAACAAGTCAAGTTGAAGGCAGCCGACGGCCTTCCGGCTCTTCACAAAATTGGTTCTAAGTGTTTGTTCCTTGCTTCACATAAGTCGTCGACGCACGCTGTATCAGCACGGGTTCAGCAGTTCGAACCATGTGAGGCACGTCGTGCGCGTTCGATGCCAGTTTGATAAGGAGTTCAATGCTCTGCTCGGCCATCTCCGCAGTGGGTATCGCGACCGTAGTTAGAGCTGGCCGTGATTGGCTCGCCAACTCGATATCAGTTATGCCAACAATGGAAAGATCCTCGGGCACATTCAACCCTAGCGAAGCAGCGGCGTTCAGGGCACCTAGTGCGGGCAGATCGTTTGAAACGAATAGCGCCGTGAGGTCGGGGCGGCGTGTGAGCAGCTCGATAGCTGCGTCGTAACCACCTTGATACGAGTCTTTGCCGAAATGCGCATCGGCGAGGACGTGCTTGACCTTCCTCGCCCTTAGCGCTTCCCGGAATCCCTGATAGCGACCGCCGTGAATTCCATTTTTCTTGCTCGCAACGAGTGCACCGATCCTTCGATGTCCAAGGTCGATCAAATGCTCTGCAGCGACGAAACCCGCCTTGGGTGAATCGAAGACCACACACGGGATGCCGGGATACACATCGGGGTGCTCCCAGACCGATATCACCACTGGTGTTCCAGATGCCTGAATGACCTTGAGTTCTTCGATGCGGAGCTCGCCGTTATTTGCCACCAAAATGCCATCGGACAGAGATCCCGCAACGTCGGCCAGAAAGCTGGTGCCGCCGTCCGGCTCATAATCTGTATTGCATACCAGCAAGAATCGCCCATGTCGACGTGCAGCATTATTAGCCTGCAAGGTGAATTCTGGGTAAAACGGATTGGTGATGCAGCCGACCATCAGCGCGAGTGTCGGCGCGCGACGCTCGACGAGGGCGCGCGCATTCAGGTTAGGCCGATACCCTTTGGCGGCGACCGCCTTCAACACTCTCTCGCGGGTGGCCTCTCCGACACGGCCTCGCTCGCGGAGCACATTAGACACCGTCGTCGGCGTGACGCCAGCGAGCTCAGCGACTTCCTTGATCGTAGCCATCAGGCTTTCCCGCTTACCCATTCATTATCCCTAGGTGCCCATGAGGAACCGCTTGCACTGCGTCAGTCATTATCACCTAGCCTATATGTTATCAACATAGCGGGAGGAATTCCGGGAAGACCCTTGATCAAAAAGGCTTGCCAAGTTGTCCGAGCACTGCTAACTTGCAGGACATATACACGTTGTCGGAGTCACCTACGCGGCCTCACGCCGTTTTTTTTCGGTGCGCTGATTTAACGTTAAACCAAAACTGGAGACGTTGGTGGCAGCCATATCCTTGCGACGCATCTCAAAGCAATTTGTCGGTAGTGCGCCCGTGCTGCGCGACGTCAATCTTGAGATCGAGCACGACGAATTCTGTGTGTTCCTTGGCCCATCGGGCTGCGGAAAATCCACCTTGCTTCGCATCATTGCGGGGCTGGAAGATCCTAGTCATGGTGAAATTTCCATTGGTGGTCATATTGTCAACGAGGTACCTCCGGCAAAGCGCGGCGTTGCAATGGTGTTCCAGAGCTACGCGCTGTTTCCACACATGACCGTCGCGGAAAACATGAGCTTTGGGCTCAAGCTAGGCGGACTGCCTGCGAAGGAGCGCCTTCGCAAGGTTGCGGAAGCTGCGCGGATTCTTCAGTTAGAGCCGCTGCTGGATCGCAAACCGGCGGCGCTGTCCGGCGGCCAGCGACAGCGCGTTGCGATCGGACGGGCTATCGTCCGCGAGCCAGGGGTTTTTCTCTTCGATGAGCCTCTCTCCAATCTTGATGCGACGCTGCGCGGCCAGACGCGTGTGGAAATCGCGCGCATTCATCGACGCTTCAGTGCATCGAGCACGGTCTACGTGACCCACGATCAGGTGGAAGCGATGACGTTGGCCGACAAAATCGTGTTGCTCAACGTGAGCCGTGACGCCTCCGATTCGAGCAGCATTGCGCAGGTCGGCGCACCCATGGACCTCTATTTACGCCCGAACAGCCGTTTTGTCGCAGGCTTTATCGGTACGCCGCAGATGAATTTCTTGCCGGCCACCGTCCGGCACGCGACGGATTCAGACGTCATCATTACGTTGAACGGCTCCGGGGAACAAATTCTCATAACCGGCGTCCGGAGAAGCGTAGCCGCTGGGGAGCAGGTGACGCTTGGTGTGCGTCCTGAGCATATTTCCGTCAATGGGATAGATGGACAACACCATGATGCGAGGCCGCGGTCAGCTGTCACGCGCTGTGTAACGCTTGTTGAGCGACTGGGTGAGCAAACCTTTGTGCATTGCAGTGAACAGGATGGGACCAGCATCCTTGCCAAGGTGCAGGGGGATGCGTCAGTCAGGCCGGGCGAACTGATCAAATTAGCATTCGATCCGGCATCCAGTCATTTATTTACAGAAGACGGATTCGCCGTTTGAGCGGACGCGTAATTTCAGGAGACGACAATGAAGAAAAGGTTGCTTTTTTCCCTGCTTTTCGCGGCGTTGACCATGGCGGTACAGGTTCAGGCCGGCGAGTTGACCATCAATCTCGCGTTCAAGGGCGCCAATCAGCGTGCCTTCTGGGACGCCACGATCGCACAGTTCGAGAAGGCGAATCCGGATATCAAGGTGAGAGCGTCGTTTATCGAGGAGGAGGCATATAAGGTCCAGCTGCCCGGCTGGTTGATCTCACAGGCACCCGATATCATCAAGTGGCATGAAGGCGAGCGGATGCGCTATTACGCGCAGCGGGGATTGCTGGAGGACGTCTCAGCAGACTGGCAAAGGAACGGCTGGAATACCAGCTTTGCGTCCTTGGAGGATCCGTCGTCTTTTGCGGGCAAGCAGTATGCGTTACCGACTGACTACTTCTCGTGGGGACTGTTCTATAGAAAGGATCTGTTCGAGAAAGCGGGTATCAAGAGCGATCCGAAAACATGGGACGAGTTTCTCGACGACTGCAAGAAACTGAAGGCAGCAGGTTTCACGCCCATTGCAGTCGGAGGTCGTGATTCGTGGACGCTCGCAGCGTGGTTCGACTATATCGACCTGCGTCTGAATGGCTACGCGTTCCACATGCAGCTTATGGACGGCAAGATTCCCTACACCGACGATCGCGTCAAGAAGGTCTATGCTGCGTGGAAAAGCCTCATTGACAACAGATACTTCGTTGATAACGCACTGTCCTATACTCTCGATTCTGCGCAACCTTTACTGATACAAGGGCAGGCCGCGATGATGTTGATGGGCACGTTTATCTCCGCCGGTTTGCCCAGCGCAGTCAAGTCGAAAATGGGTTATTTCCAGTTTCCTGTCATCGACCCGAAGCAACCCATTGCAGAAGACGGCTCCGCCGACTGCCTGAATATTCCGGCTCGAGCGAAGAACAAGGCCGACGCGCGACGCTTCCTTGCATTCATGGCGAAGCCCGAAATCGATGGGGCGCTTGCCAAAGCGTTTGGGTCACTTCCCGCAAACAATCAGGCTGCCGTTCCAGACGACCCGTTTGCAAAGAAAGGCTTTGAGATCCTTTCCAACACGAAGGGTGGCATTGCCCAGTTTTACGACCGCGATATGAACAAGGAGATGGCGGACGAGGGGATGAAAGGAATGCAGCGTTTTGTAAATGATCCGTCTACGCTTAGTGAGGTGCTGGCGCACCTCGAAGCGACACGCGCACGCATCTACAAGCAATAACACGGTCCGTGGTCGCTTGCCCTGACACAAGCTCACGTCGGGTCAAGCCTTCGGAATCCACAAGCGCGACCTGCGCGCCTTACCGAGCCGTACCATGTCCTCATCTATCGTTGCGTCTCCGCTCGCACAGCGCCGCCGCCGCGCAGCCGCTCTTTTTTTGACGCCTGCGTGTTTGATGTTCCTGATCTATGTGATCTACCCGATCATTCGCAGTCTTGTCTTGAGTTTTTACGCCTGGGACGGCGTCGGACCGAGCACTTTCGTCGGGCTCGACAATTACCGTGAACTACTGCATTCCGATACGTTTTACACCGCGCTAAAGAACAACGTGATCTGGCTCGTTCTGCTTCTCCTCGCGCCGCCGATTGGACTTCTCCTCGCCTTGTATCTAAATCAGAGTGTTCGCGGGATGCGGATCGTCAAGTCGCTATTCTTCACTCCGTTCGTCGTGTCGGGCGTGGTTATCGGCCTCGTCTTTAGCTGGTTCTATGATCCGGCTTTCGGTTTGCTAAAACTGATTGTGGGTCACGGCATCCCCATACTCGGTAGCGAGCATGAGGCCACGTTTGGCATCATTGTCGCTGCGCTCTGGGTGCAGGTGCCGTTCTGCATGATCCTGTTTCTGACCAATCTCACGAGCATCAATCCGGAAGTGATTGAAGCGGGTCGCCTGGAAGGCGCGCAGGGATTGTCCTTGCTGTGGCACGTCGTTCTGCCGCAACTGCGACCCGCCACGTTTATGGCCGTCACATTGACCGTAATTGGCGCGTTGCGCAGCTTCGATTTGATCTCCGTGATGACAGCCGGCGGCCCGTTCGACAGTTCAACGGTACTCGCGTACTTCATGTACGACCAGGCGATCAAGTATTTTCGCTTTGGTTATTCGGCCTCGATTGCGGTTGTATTGTTCCTGATCATGCTCGTATTCATTGCCTATCAACTGCGCAGGTTACTGCGCGCTGACCGTTAATCTGCGAGGCTACTGTGTATCCGCTACCCGTTGCTCGCTGGAAGGCCGCGAATCGTGTCCTGTACAAGATCTCGCTGCCCGTTTCACTACTTATCTGGTTATTGCCCCTGCTTGCAGTCCTCGTGACCTCCGTACGGTCATCGGACGAACTCATGCAAGGAAACTATTGGGGTTGGCCGCATGATTTTGCGGCTTGGCACAACTATCGGACCGTGCTTGTGGACTCGCCCATGTTGCACTACGCATGGAATAGTTGCCTGATCACCTTTCCGTCGGTTCTTGGCGCGATCGTTCTGTCTGCGATGGCCGGTTTCGCACTCTCCACCTATCAGTTTAAGAGCAACGCAGCCGTGCTCGCCGCGTTCGTCGCGGGGAATTTCGTGCCCATCCAGATTTTGATGATTCCCGTTCGTGATTTGACGTTGCAGCTGGGTTTGTTCAACACCGTTGGTGGTCTGATCCTCTTTCACCTGTCGTTTCAGACCGGCTTTTGTACGCTGTTTCTGCGCAATTTTATTAAAGAGTTGCCATATGAACTCATCGAAGCGGGTCGCGTGGAAGGCGCGAACGAATGGCAACTGTTTTACAGGATCGTGCTTCCGCTGATTCGTCCCGCACTTGCAGCACTTGCAGTTCTGGTCTTTACGTTCGTCTGGAACGACTACTTCTGGGCACTCTGTCTGACCCAGGGTGACGATGCTGCTCCGCTCACTGTTGGTGTTGCGGCGCTCAAGGGGCAGTGGACCACTTCATGGAACCTCGTGTCCGCAGGCTCACTGCTCGCAGCCTTGCCTTCCGTGTCACTGTTTTTCACTATGCAACGGCATTTCGTCGCCGGTCTGACGTTCGGTGCGACCAAAGGTTGAGCGGTCCTTTACGCCGTTCTGCGAGGCAGTCGGCACATATCCCTATTTTCGGAAAACGTTTATGAAGGTTGGAGTTGATTATTATCCCGAGCACTGGGACCGCGAAATGTGGGAGGAAGATGCCGCTCGCATGCAAGCCGCAGGGATCACAATAGTGCGACTGGCGGAGTTCGCCTGGTCACGACTGGAACCGTCGGAGGGCCAGTTCGATTTTGCATGGCTCGACGATGCTATCGCTACACTTGGCAGAAAAGGCATTCAGATCGTGATCGGCACGCCTACGGCTACACCACCGAACTGGCTGGTGGCCAGATTTCCCGATGTGCTTCCGCTTGATAACAAGCGCCAGCCGGTCTATCCCGGCGTGCGTTTGCATCGTTGCTACAACAGTCCTTCCTTGCGCCGCTACACGGAGATCGTGGTCGAGAGGATGACTGTACATTATGCGAAGAATCCGCATGTGATCGGTTGGCAAACTGATAACGAAATGATTGGCAATGACAGCCATAGTGATGGGGCTATCAATGGCTTCCGGCTTTGGCTACAAAACAAATACGGTGATCTGAAGACGCTTAACCACGAATGGGGGACGGTAGTCTGGAGTGGCGAATATACCGAATGGTCGCAAGTAACCACGCCCCTCGGTGGATCACCGTATCTCAATCCTTCGTACCTGCTGGACTATCGCCGCTTCTGTTCGGATTCGGTTGCAGATTTCAATCGTTTTCAGGCGCGTATTATCCGCACGAATTGTCCGGGCCACTTTATTACGCATAACCTGTGGGGCTATCCGGTCGTCAACGACTATTATGATCTGTTCGAGAGCATGGACTTTGCGTCGGTGGACTACTATCCCAGCACTGATCTCGTGAATGACGGCAAATCCCGGATCTACCACGGTGCCTTGACACATGACCTTACTCGCGGAATAAAACAGCAAAACTTCTGGGTGATGGAACAGTTGAGTGGCACTCCTGGTTGCTGGCATCCGATGTCGCGGATGCCGTTTCCGGGTATGGTCCGCGCGTATGCGTGGCAGAGCGTCTCCCGTGGCGCGGACGCTGTGGTGCAATTTCGTTGGAGGACAGCGAGAATCGGCGCCGAACAGTTCTGGCACGGCCTTCACGACCACCACGGCAAGCCGGGACGTCGATTTGATGAGTTCCTCCAGTTCAGCGAAGAAGTGCGTCGATTGTCCCCGATTCTCGACGGCACTGCTGTTGTAAATGATGTCGCCATGCTGTTTTCCCATGAACAGTTGAACGCACTGACGATTCAACCGCAATCGGACGGATTCGAGTACCTTGCCAACTTCAAACAGATCCACCGGGCATTTGTCCGCCTTGGTATCGGCACTGATGTCATTAACTGGACTTCCGACTTCAGCAAGTACCGCCTTGTGGTTGCGCCATTTCTGTTTCTCGAGAATCCACAGGTTGTAGACAGGCTAACTCGTTACGTTAGGGCGGGGGGGACGGTCATCCTGACGACGCGCTCAGGTGTGAAGAACATGAAAAACGTCTGCCTCGCGTCAGAATTGCCCGGCGCGCTTAGCAACGTGACCGGCGTGGTCGTGGAGGAATATGATCCCGTCGGCCATGACGTCCAGTCGCTCATGCTGAACGATGCAGTTGAGGTGACATGCTCGCAGTGGTGCGACGTTCTTGTTCCTACGTCGGCACAAACGGTCGCCGCTTACTCGACGGACTTTTTTGCCGGACGCGCGGCGATCACACGGAATTCGTTTGGTCAGGGCACGGCGTACTACGTCGGAACAATCCTTGACGACGCGGGGAATAGGGCGTTGATTCTCGGCATCGCGAGGGCCGTCGGGCTTGACGTAGTGGAGAACCTGCCAGCGGGCGTTGAGATATCCGTGCGATCGGGCGAGGGTAGACGCCTCATGTTCATACTTAATCTGACAAAGGAAGCAACTACGATTCACCTCCGTATGGACGGCGCCGACAGTGTGCTTACTGGCCAGCGCGTGGCGCCATCATTTGTTCTTGAACCGATGGGCGTTGAGATTTTGGAAGTTCATTAGTCGACAGATGATTTGCGTAAGTCTGGTGGCCATCTCAGGCGTTAGACGGCCGGAGTAGCGTCTGCCAAAGGATGCATGAATGAGACCCGGAGTTAAACGGGCGAGTCTTTGAAACTACGACGAGGAGGACGTCGTAACGGGGAAGTTCTCCATTGTAACTAATTTAACGTTAAATCAAATCCGCTGTGCGCACGGATGTATTTCTTAGCTCGCACGTCAGCGGCTTGATCGTAATCATCGAAAGAGTAAGGAGACGAGATGAAATCGCTGCTGAAAGTGCAAATGCATTCCGGGCGGCCCCTCACCTGGGTCACGTCGGTCGCTGCGGCGGCAATGGTTGTTGCCTGCGGCGGAAACGTGTCGGATGGCAACACTGCGTCTGGCGGGAGTACTGATCCTGACACGGCTGCAGATCAAAAGGCTGCGGCGCTCGTCGCCCGGATGACACAGGACGAAAAAATCCAGCTCGTGCATGGTGTGGGGATCGAAAATCTGCCGCTGGGCGGGGCGAGTTACATCCCAGGGATTGCCCGACTGGGCATTCCGGGGGTAAGCAGCGTCGACTCCGCGAGCGGCCCGACTATTGCCGGAGCAACTGCACTTCCATCGACTCTGGCGCTAGCAGCCAGTTGGGATCTGCAATTGGCGTACGACTTTGGGGCGGGAATCGCGAAGGAGATTCGGGCACTTGGCTTCGGTGAAGGCCTGGGCGGAGGCGTAGATCTGGCGCGCGAGCCCCGAGACGGCCGAACCTTCGAATACATGGGTGAAGATCCCGTCCTTGCTGGAACGATGATCGCACAACGATCCCAGGGCACCCAATCGCAGAACGTCATTGCGACAATCAAGCACTATGCAATGAATGATCAGGAGACGAACCGGTTTTCCTCCAACTCGGAGGTCGACGAACGCACGATGCGCGAATTGCACTTGCTATCCTTCGAAATCGGCGTGAAAGAAGGTGCGCCAGGCAATATCATGTGCTCATACAACCACGTAAATGGTTTGCGCGCATGCGAAAACCCGTATCTGTTAACCGATGTATTAAAGAAGGATTGGGGGTTCAAGGGGGTAGTTCAATCCGACTGGTTCTTCGCTGTCTCGGACACCGCTCGAGCCGCAAATGCGGGGCTTGACGAAGAAGAGGCGGGATCGACAGATGACGCTGTTGGCACGATAGGGGTGCCCACTTATTTCAACCAGAAGCTCAAGGCGGCGGTGGCTAATGGTAGCGTGCCCCAGTCCCGCCTGGACGACATGGTTCAGCGCAAGATCCGCACCTATTACAGAGTGGGGCTGATGGACAACCCTCCGGCGAAAGGGGCGATCGATGCGGTAGCGGGAGACGCGCTGGCGCTTAGGACGTCAGAGCAGTCAATGGTATTGCTGAAGAATGGGACACCAGACGGAGGCACTTCTCAGGTATTACCTCTGTCCGCGGCTAGCGTGCACTCGATCGCAGTTATTGGCGGGCATGCCGACGCAGGGGTCATTTCTGGCGGCGGGTCGGCTAGTGGGCCGGGCCGTGCGGCGAATGCCGTCGCCTGTGCGAGCCCGTCATACAAAATCGGTAACCTTCAGGCGATTTCAGGCTGCGGGTACTGGTATCCGTCGGCGCCGCTTGCAGCGATTCGTGCGAAGGTGCCGAATGCGACGGTCACCTACCTTGACGGCAACGACACGACAGCGGCACTAAGTGCGGCTGCCAGCGCGGACGTGACGATCGTCTTTGCGACGCAGTGGGAAAGCGAGGACATGGATCTCAAGAGCCTGTCTCTACCCGATGCGGCTGCAGATCCGGCGAACCAGACCTACGATCAAAATGCGTTGATCGCAGCAGTCGGGGCTCGGGCAAAACGCGCGATCGTTGTGTTGGAGAGCGGGACTGCGGTGACGATGCCGTGGATCGATAAAGTCCACGGGGTTCTGGCCGCCTGGTATCCGGGATCGCAAGGCGGGTCTGCGATTGCAAACGTGCTGTTTGGCGACGTCAATCCGTCCGGGAAACTTCCCTTGACATTCCCCGTTGCCGACACTGATCTGCCGCAGAAGAGTATTTCGGCGACCGACTTGAATGTCGTGTATTCGGAAGGCCTGCAGATTGGATACAGATGGTTTGATGCGCAGCAGATCCAGCCGCTTTTTCCTTTCGGTTTCGGTCTGTCGTACACGACATACTCGTACTCTGGAATGCAGACGTCACTGGACAGCTCGGGCAACCTTACTGTCGCTTTCCGGCTGACAAATTCGGGGCAGCGTGCTGGCTCCGAGGTCGCTCAGGTCTATGCACAGTTGCCTTCGAACACTGGCGAGCCGCCGAAGCGCCTGGTCGGCTGGCAAAAGGTGTCGCTGGAAGCGGGGACTAGCCAGACTGTCACCATCGCAATTCCCGCAAGTCGCCTGAAGATTTGGGACGTTGCCAGCCACTCGTGGCTACTGCCGGCGGGAGGCTTTACCATCTACGTTGGAGGATCGTCTCGTGACAGCCAGGCGCTTGTCAGCCAGGTGAACGTGAACGGCAGCACAGCGCATTGACAGTTATCGCTCGAGACGCGACCTGGATCTTGTTGGGACCGTTTCGATATCCGGGTGAGTCGCGTTTTTTGAGCCGCAGGACTCAAATGTCGAGGCGCCTGCAGCGGTCCGAGGGCCGCTGCAGGCGAGGCTACCCTTTGTTTCCTCGTGGTTTTGCATGTTCCTGGCTATTAAGCTTCGTAATATGCCTGGTCCAAAACATCCGGCAGATCGTTTTTGAAGCCGGTTATGGCCACGGAACTCGCTTATAACTATATGTTTGAATTCTCGCCGGCGATGCATTTGGTTCGCGCCCACACCGGCGTACGTAGTCGTTCCAAGGCGAACACGATTACCCGTGATTGCGCTTTTCGCTATCCAGATGCGCCATCTGCGCGGCTGCGTACCGATCGCCTGCTGCAGTCCCCTTAGGCACTGCCCTGCTAATCGCCGCCAGATCGTCAGAGCTCAGTGTGACATGCATTGCCCCCAGTGCCTCCGCCAGACGGTCGCGCCGGCGTGCTCCAACCAAAGGCACAATATCGCTGCCTTGTGCAGCGACCCAGGCAATGGCGATCTGCGCGACGGTGACCCCTTTCGTATCGGCGACTTTGCGCAAAGCTTCGACGAGAATGAGATTGTGGTCAACGTTCTCGCCCTGGAAGCGAGGGTTCATTCCCCGGAAATCACCCATGGCTGCATTATCCTTGCTCCAGTGTCCGCTGATGAGACCACGTGACAACACACCGTATGCTGTCACGCCAATGCCGAGTTCCCGACACGTTGGCAGGATATCCTCTTCAGCGTCACGCGAAATCAGCGAGTATTCGATCTGGAGATCGCTCACCGGATGAATCGATACCGCGCGACGGATGGTCTGCACGCCGACTTCCGACAGACCGACATGCCGCACGTAACCCGCCTTGATCATGTCAGCGATCGCGCCAACCGTGTCTTCGACGGGCACGCTTGGGTCAAGGCGGGCTGGTCGGTATATGTCAATGTGATCCACACCGAGTCGCTGCAAGGAGTAGGCAAGGAAATTCTTCGTGGCGGCTGGGCGCCCATCATTAGCCGCCCAGCCGCCTGCCGGATCACGCATCGCGCCGAATTTAACGCTCAGTACCGCGGAATCCCGCCTCGACGGCGGCGCGCTTGCCAGCGCTTCGGCAATCAGCATCTCGTTGTGGCCGGAACCGTAAAAGTCCCCGGTATCCAGCAGCGTTACGCCCGCCTCAAGTGCAGCGTGGATCGTTGCGATGGATTCTGTGCGGTCTGATGGCCCATACATTCCGGACATTCCCATACAGCCGAGGCCGATGGCGGAGATGTGCGGCCCTGTCTGGCCGAGTTGCGTTTGCCTCATGATGATCCTTGTCGGATGAGCCCGCGAGCGGGCGTTTATTTGAGATTCCATGGATTCGCCGGAGCGATGTCGGGCTGCTGGTCCGAACGGGATTCGTGCGGAGCGGCTGACGATGCGGTGCCCGCACCGCAACTTGCATTGTCTTCAAAATTGTCGCACCCGGCGCGGCATAGCAATCCGTCCTTTTCAGCTTGTTGTCTCGATCGTTTCACGATGTTCGATAGAATACGACGAAGCAGTGAGACTTGGAATTCGCATATGCCGATTGATAACAGAAAGGGGCCATACTCCCGCAGGCAGCCGCAACAGGCCCGTTCCCGCGCCACCGTAGATGCCATTCTCGTTGCCACTGTTCAGGTTTTGCTGGCTGATGGGTTGCCGCGACTTACGACTGTCCGGGTGGCCGAGAGAGCAGGGGTATCGGTCGGCACGCTTTATCAGTATTTTCCTCAGAAGCGGGAACTCCTTTTCGCCGTGCTTAAGCAACGATTCGAACGAGTCGCGAGTGCGATTGAGGATGCGGCGGCGTCCGCACATAACGCGCATTTGCCGACGATGGTGAAGACAGTTGTCGCAGCATCCCTGAAGACAAAGGCGGAAAACCTCGAGGAAGCACGCGCCCTGTACGCGATCGCCCTCGAACTGGACTCGCGCGGCTATGCTCGAGAAGTGGAAGCTCGCCATCATGCTGCAATAGAAGCAATGCTGGAGACAGCTCCAGACGTGCATTTCGTTGACATTGCCGCTACCACTTCGATGTTCATGGGCGCATTGATGGGCCCGATTCGCCTGCTCCTTGAAGGGGCGTTGCCGCAACCAATGATCTCGAAGCTCAGTGATCATCTGGAGTCACTGTGTCTTGGGTATCTCGAAGGAGAGTCTGTCAGAGGGGGCTCAACCTGATAGTCCGTCGGGCGTCGGTGAGCTTCATCCGGCCTCCGACCGCTGACTTTCCGCGCGTCCCATGCAATGATCGCGCTGTTGCGAAGTCACCTTCGTCGGTGGGAGTCTTATTGACGGACTTTACCAGTGGCTACCGAAGTCCCTCCGGCGGCGGACAGGACGAGGCATGTTCGGTAGGGTTACCTGGATTGGTCACCCTGTCGATCATCCATGAGCAGACTGGTGCGGCACGGGGCGGCCCCCGGCTGCAGTGCAGACCCCTCAAAGCTCAGCGTCCAGGTTTTTTGACGATGTCAACGGCACTCAGGAATTGATACAGTTTCTGTCGGCATCGGCACTCCAGATTTGATACACCGGGTTGTAGTGTTATTGCGGTGCCGACCGCATTCCGCTGGCGGCGTTCTCCTTTGTTGTAGTCGATCTCTTCATAACCAGTCCGGCGCGCCGCTTGTCGCGTAGTCGATAGCTCTCGCCCTGGATTGCCACGACGTGAGCGTGATGCAATAGCCGGTCGAGCATGGCAGCAGTGAGCGTTGCGTCATCGGCGAACGTCTGGTCCCACTGCCCGAACGGAAGGTTGCTGGTCACGATCAGACTGCCACGCTCGTATCGTTTGGCGATCACCTGGAAGAACAGGTTGGCCTGCTCACGGCTCATCGGCAGGTATCCGATCTCATCGATGATCAACAGCCTGTACGGGTTGACGAATCGTTTTAGCGCGTCTCCCAGCTGATTCTGTCGATGTGCCGTGGTCAGTATCATCAGCAGGTCCGCTGCGGTGATGAAGCGCACCTTGATCCCAGCTTGCGTTGCTGCATAACCAAGTGCCATTGCAATGTGCGTTTTGCCTGTGCCACTCGGTCCGAGTAATACGACGTTCTCGTTTCGCTCCAGAAACGTCAGACTTGCCAGCTCCTGGACCTGAGATCTGGGCACACCGCTGGCTGCTGCGAAGTCGAAGCCGTCGAGGGTCTTGATCGTCGGGAAGCCTGCCAGGCGTGCAAACGTCGCCCGCTGTCTGACGAGCCGCGCTGTGTGCTCGGCCTTTAGTACCGATTCGAGAAACTCGGTCAGGTTCACCTCGTCGGCGATCGCCTTTTGCGCCAGGTGTGGCAACGCGTCCGCGATGGTCGTGAGCTTCAGCTGGGCGCATAGCTGCGCCACTCGTTCGTGTGCGATGTTCATGCGGCAACCCGAATCAGCTGGTCGTACACGGACAGCGGATGCTGTAGCGGAGATAGCCAGTCGTGGAATCGCTCGCGCAACTCCTGTCCGCTCGCCGGTGTCGTTGCTGGCAACAGCGACGGATACGGTGGCGGTACGCTCTGCAAGGCCTTCTGCTCAACAAGCAGTTGCTCGCCTGGCTTAAGGCGGGTCGTTCCATGTATCCGGACATGCGCAACTTCGCGTAGCCCAACGGCCAAACTTCAGTGTTGGCGGTCGGTCACGTCCAGTTCGACGTTGGCCGCCTTGAACTGGGCGGCCAGCGGAACGTAGAAACTGCGGCGCAAATATCCGTTCATCCGTTCGACCTTGCCTTTGGTCTTCGCGCGATAGGGCCGACAAAGCTCGGGCTTAAACCCGTAGTGCCGGGCGAAGTCGAGAAACCCCGGCTGGAAGCGGTGCTGCTTCGGACCGTATGCATCCCGCTCGATGACAACGGTCTTCATGTTGTCGAAAAGCGCCCGGCGCGGCACACCGCCGAACCAGTTAAAACAGTTGACGTGACACCTGAGCAAAGTATCGAGTCGCATGTCGGAAACGAATTCGACGTAGGTCGCGCGGCTATGGCCAAGAGTGGCCACGAATGCGAACAGATTCGCTCCTTTGCGCCGACGGAACTCGACCCAGTCGACCTGCATCTGATCGCCCGCAGCAGTCTCGAATCGCACGAGAGGATCGGGCGCCGGTACAGGCCGCAATGTCGCAACGAACTTGCGCACGATTCTCTCGCCACCATCGAATCCCTGCGACTGGATTTCGCGCCACAGAACTGTCGCTGGAATCCAGTCCGGTGCCGCTGACGCGATCCGTTTCCGAAGATAGGCTTCGAACGGTTTCAGTATCGACTCGCGCGGAGTCGCCGCGGGCCGAAACGTCGGCGCATCCTGCGTCGCCAGATACTTCCTCACGGTGTTGACGGAGCAGCCAACCTCACAAGCAATGGCACGCAGGCTCTTGCCCTGCTTGTGCAATATCCTGATCTGCATGTATCCCTCGTACGAGATCATCGCCGCTCAAAGCGGCCATTATCCCTTCGTCGAGGTGTATCAATTCCTCAGTGCCGACGGTGTATCAATTTACAGGTGCCGATGACAACGAGCGCCGATGCCGGCCAAATTGGCATGATCGGATACTTGGCCGGTGGCTATACTGCGCTGATTCTGGCGGGAGCCTTCCCTGATTTTGCGTATGCCTGTGCGAACTGCGCAAATCACGATGATCCGGGATCCTGTCCGCGCTCAGCAGGCAGCAATGGTACGCAAGGCGCGCAGGTGAGAAACTCTCTTGCCGTTGTATCAGGCTTGCCTACACCGCCTAAAGTCCACATAGTGTCAGTAACCACTTCGTTTTCATCGATCCTTGTCCGGCCCCCGTGGCGGCCACTGTGGCACCGATCTGTCAGGATGCTCCGGGGATTGATCGTATGGAGACTTATCGACTTATCGTCAGATCGACCACGAGGTTGTGGGCTTCCTGCGCGCAAATCTGTCACTCATTCGGGCTGAACTCACATGCTCCAACGAGGCGGCGCAGCTCGGTCGTCGAGGTCTTTTGCTGGCGTCAATCGCTAAAGACAGTAGGCCGAGGTAACGATGTAGGTCGATACGACAGGCTGTGCAGATTTTGACGAAAGAGCAAAGATTGGCGCTCGCCATCGCCAGTGTCCCCGAACTGTCAAGCGGCGTCTCTTCCACTCGCCGTTCGCGACGTAGAGGATCAGGTTTGAGCACAGTTCACGCGGGCACGTCAGGGGGCCGCGCGATCAGGCTGTGGAGCACGACGCCAAGTGATTGATTAGCGCCGATGGCGGAGCGAAGACGCGGCGCGATGTCGGCGCGTCCCTGCCCGATGAGATAGCGCTCTCAAGAAAGCGCAAGTGACAATAGCGCAGCAGCGTGAAACGCACGAAAGCGGTGCGCCGACGGGGTTGGGGTTGGCGGACGACCCGGAACGAGAATGAGGCCGCGTTTCGTAACGCCGTCAGCGATTACACTCGACGCGGATCTCGTAGTATGGGGAAAGCGCCCCGCACTTTCGCGCCGACTAATGACACGTCCGGAAGTGATTTAGTCTGCAGAGAACCGTGCAGGGACAGGCAGGCTACGTGCCGTTTCCCTCAGCAGATCGCGCAACCAGGAAATTGCTGGATCGTGTTCCTGATACTTGTGCCACTGGACTCGCTCAGCGAACCTCGGAATCTCGATCGGACATTCGATGACTCGCAGTGGGAATCTCCGGGCCATCTGCAGGGCTAATCGCGTCGGGAGCGTGGCGATTCGCGACGTGCCGAGGAGCAGTTCCGGTACCAGCGTGAAGGTCGGCGAAATCACATCCTGCCGGCGAACACGTTTGCCCGTGGAGATCATGCGTGCATCGTAGGTCACTCGCCTGCCGCCGCCCCATTCCACGCCGACATGTGCCAGTTCGAAATACTGGTCTGCGGTGATCGAGCTACCTTTCGCTGGATGGTCGGTACAAACCAGACATGAAAATGTGTCGTCGAACAGTATCTCGGCCGGATGCCCCGCGACGTTATTGAATTCCGGTGCAATAAGCAACTCGACCTCGCCTGCCTCGAGGTGCTCCGGAGACTGGGGACTAATTGCTCTCAGATCAAACTGCATCAAGGGCGCGAGGGTCGCCGCTCTTCTCACCACCTCGGAGAGAAACACGCTAATCACGTAGTCGGAGGATTCCACCGTGAATCGCCGGGTCGATGTCGCTGGATCGAACGTCGGTCTGGCGCGCGTGATGGTCTGAATCTGCAGCAAAACTTCGCGAACCGGTTTCACCAGTTCGCTCGCCAGCGGCGTCAGAACCTGGGTCTTTCCCACGGACACCAGAAGCTCGTCTTCAAAATACTCACGCAGACGGGCGAGGGAGCAACTCGTGGCCGGCTGACTGAGAAACAGTCGCTCGGCCGCGCGTCCCACACTACGCGTGGCCAGGATGGCATCGAGTACGACCAGCTGGTTGAGATCCAGTTTGTTGAAGCGCATGTCGAGCGACCTTTACCGTATCAATGTAGCACATTTAAACAATAAATTCGGTAAATGTCCCGCCAAATTTATACTTGACCCAAAAGACGGCCATGCGTGGCACGCAAATCATCTTCGGAGACAGAAACATGGAGGAAAACCATGACCGCAGGCCCGTTGCGCGGCAGTGGGTGCTGGTCGCATGCCTGACCGCGGTGAGTATGCTGGCCCAGATAGACAAGAACATTCTTGTGCTGATGGCGGGGCCAATCCAACGGGACTTCAGTGCGAGCGACGTCCAGATCAGCCTTCTGATCGGCGCGGCGTTTGCCGTCTCCAACATCGTGGTGGGTCTGCCCGCAGGCTGGCTGGCGGATCGACTCAACAGGCGTACCATCATCGCCCTGGGCGTGGGGGTCTGGTCGCTCGCGGTTGCTTCCAATGCGCTTGCGTCGGCATTCGTAGCGCTTCTCGTGGCGCGAATCATCGTCGGAGGCGCGGAGGCATTAATTCCGCCTTCTTCCTACTCGCTGATCCGCGACGGCGTCGATGAACGCCGGAGGGCGCGCGCGCTGTCGGTGTACACGATGTCGTTGATGCTAGGAACGGGTCTGTCGCTCGTGCTGGGCGGCCCGCTTGTAGGCGCCATCCAGTTGTCGGGCATCCGGTCGATGCCATTCATTGGTGCTGTGTCGCCCTGGCAAATTACATTGTTTCTCGTTGGCGTCGTCGGGCTGCCGATGAGTCTGCTGATTTTTCTGGCGAGAGAACCGGGGCGACAGCAGGAGAGCGGCTCGACGACGGGTCGCAGCCTGGCGGGCGTCGCTCGATATCTTGCTTTGAATCGAGCCATCTTCTTGCCGCTATTCATCTTCGCCGTATTCAACGCGATGATTACTTTTGGACTTGGGAGCTGGATGCCGACGATGACCGCACGCCGCTTCCACCTTGGACTGCGTGAAATCGGTCTGATGCAAGGCAGCCTGTTGCTGACGATGGGGCCGCTCGGTCTGTGGCTCGCAGGCATGGCGATGGACCTGAAAGGAAAACGGAGCCTCTCGGGGGTTGCGCTGGTTGGTGTGTTCGTCACTATCGCCGTCACGGTGCTGACTGTCATGATGTGTCTGATCGGTTCAGTAACCGCCTTCTGGATTGTCGATGCGATGGTCGTGCTGTTCTCGTGGACCTTTATGGCTGTCACCTCAACGGTCGTCGCGAAAGTCGCACCTGCATCCATTGTCGGCGCGGTCATGGCTATTGTTCTGGTCCTCAATGGACTGATTGGCCAGGGCAGTTCGCCCACGGTGATCGCGCTCGTTAGCCAGCACCTGTTTGCGGACAGCGCAGACGCATTGCCGCGCGCGATGGCTTCTGTATTTGCCGTCGCCGGCGCGGTCGCGCTCTCGGCCGCCGTCGTGTTGTACCGCCACGTCAGTCGTAGCAATGTTGCCGGTGACCAGGTCGCTCTTGGCGTTCACATGGGCGACGCGGGATGAGATGCAAATGATCGGACCGGCGCGATGATGTACAGGAAGCCTCTCATTAGAAGGTTCGGTATGGTCCTGTCCGTGTGTTGTGAACCGCATTCATAGCGGTCGTGCATGAACGGGTTTATGGAGGAGGTGAGGAGACATGCAAAATGAAAGCAAGACTGTTGTTTTGCACTACTATGTATCTGGCGATTTCAGGTGTCGCATGTGCACAATCAAGTGTGACTCTTTCCGGTCTACTCGGAACGGGGATTGCGTACAGTTCAAATTCAGGAAAAGGCGGCGCGCAATATCAGATGAATGGGACTCACGCCGTTCCATTCTGGTCCCTGTCGGGGAGGGAAGAACTAGACTCGGACTCGACTGCGCTGTTTCGCCTGGCCCAGTATGCATTTCTTAATAATGGCGGTAGCTCTCCGCTTGAAAGCTACCTCGGTTTGAAGTCGATCCGGCTTGGAACAATCACGCTGGGCCTGCAATACGATCTGCTCACGGATATGCTTCCATACACATCAGAGCGCTGGACTTCGCTACTCGCCACTCATCCCGGCAATCTGGATCGTACTGTGGGCACTGCGCTTCCCAATCTGATCAAGTACAAATCGCCGGTTTTCGGCGGAGCCCTTCAGTTTGGCGCCCAGTACGGGTTCGGGCAGCAGGGTTCGACAACCAACACGGGACGTACGGTGGGGGCCGAGGCCAGTTTCACGAGTGGTTCGTTCCAGTCGTTGCTGGTATGGCAGTCGGTCGATGGCGTGCCGTACGCGCCTTATACGAGGCTGGGCGTGAGCCAGTTGTACGGCATTAACTTCGCTGCAAACCCTACGCGAACTGTCAGTCAGAACCAGAACACGGCGACAGTCGGCGTGGCCTACTCGAGCGAAACCGTGCGGGTTATGGGCAACTACAGCTACACGCACCTGACGGCCGCCGGCCAATCCGAAACGGCGCAGACTGTCGATGTTGGCGCCTATAAGTACATCACGACGCAAATGCGCATCGGTGGGGGCTATTCATACACAAAGCTGGATACATATAAATGGAACCAGGTTCACGCGCATGTCGACTATGCGCTGTCGAAACGCACGAGCCTCTACGCTCTCAGTGTGCTGCAACTTGCGGGCAGCGGCCAATTGGCGGTGTTGCGCAATCAGGCACCGGCGTCGACGTCGCGGCAGATTGTATTCGAGGTCGGGATGACACACCTTTTCTGATAACGCAACTGCCGGTCCGGTCCCGCACTTCCGGGGCCGGCTCTGGGACCAACTCAACGAAGGGGTCGCAGTAGCGGATCCCTGGCACTCGATGGAGAAATACGATGCAGTGGGATGTGATAGTGGTCGGTGGCGGTCCGTCGGGCCTGACGGTTGCCGCGGAACTTGCTGGCGCCGGTGTGAAGACGGTGGTGCTTGAACGCCGCACGGAGGGTGTTCAGTCACGCGCCGGCACGATCTTGCCGCGAGTGCTTGAGTTATTCGACGCACGAGGTATTGCCGACAGGTTTATCGAAAAGACGCGCAAGATGATCGCCGACTATCCATTTCGGCCATCCCACATCTGGGCGGGATTCCATCCTATCGAATGGAAGTATCTGGACACGCGTTTCGGCTTCACGTTAGGTCTGCCGCAGAACATGACTGAGGAAGTGCTTTGGGATTGGGCGATAGAAATGGGTGCTCAAGTTCGACGCGGCGCAGAGGTACAGGATGTCCGACAGCACGCGGAAGGCGTCGAGGTCGAAGTGACTGATGCTTTGGGCGTTGTCTCGACGTTGCGCGCACGCTTCCTGATCGGCGCTGACGGCGGGCGCAGTATCGTCCGCTCGAAAATCGGCCTGCCGTTCGAGGGCCGTTCGGGCACGTTCCGCGGCATCGTGCTGGATGCCGAGCTCAAGGCGCCGTGGCCCGGTGGGCGGATCAACATCGATAACGAAATGGGCTGGGTGCGCGGCTATACGTTCGGTGATGGCATTACCCGGTTCAATATCGTGCACCGCGACCGTCGCCATGCGCCGAAGGACGAGCCCGTCACGCTCGAAGAAGCGTTGCAGTGTATCCGTGACGTGCACGGTACGGACTACGGCATCAAGGGTCATCGCTGGGCGTCGCGCTTCGACGATCAGATGCGCGCGGTACCGAGCTTGCGCCAGGGCAACACTTTCCTCGTGGGCGAATCCGCGCGCATTCATTACCCCGCAAGTGGCGTGGGCATGAATTTCTGTCTGCAGGACGCCTTCAATCTTGGCTGGAAAGTTGCCAACGTCATCAATGGCGTGGCCGATGTGGCCACGCTCGACACCTACAACGCGGAACGTCTGCCGGTCATGCACGCACTGCTTGCCAGCGTGAAGGCGCAGTGCGCGCTGCAGTTCAATTTCGAACCGGAGGCCGTAGCCCTGAAGCGTCGTATGCAGGAGCACATCGTGCCGCTGCCCGATGTGCAGCGCAAACTCGCGCTCGAATTGTGCGGACTCGAAGCGTCCTATCCTCATGATGCTAATAGCCATTCACTAACTGGTCAGCGTTGCCCCGATTTCGATCTGGTCTTGCCCGACGGCCGCTCCTTTTCGGTAACCGAAGCGCTTCGGCGCCGACACTTCGTGTTGCTTGATCTCGAAGGCTTCAGTCGCCAGTTCGCTGCACTGGACATGACCGGGTTGCCGGTCACCGTATTGCAGGCGCGTGCCGCGCACATTCCGGCGTCGATGGAGGGCGTAAAGAGCTTGCTGGTGCGGCCCGACGGCTACGTCGCATGGGCGTGCACCGAGCTGGCGAGCGTGGGAGATGTAGAAGCGCAAATCGGTAAATGGCTGAAGCGGTGACATCATGAACGAACGACGAATTCTGCTGACGGGTGGCTGGGTCCTGAGTATGGACGAGACCATCGGCGACTTGCGCTCCGGCGACGTTCTCATCGAAGGGCAAGACATCGTTGCCGTCGGACCCCGCATCGACGCCCCAGATGTTGAGCGTATCGACGCCATCGGAATGATCGTGCTGCCCGGCTTTGTCGATACGCATCGCCATACATGGCAAACCTGCGTGCGCCATCGCTATGCGGATATCGATCCGCAAATCTACTTCGCCGAGATGCTGGGCGCCAAAGGCGCCGCATTCCGGCCGGAGGATGTCTATGTCGGCACGCTGCTCGGCGCCGTCTCCGCGCTTGATGGCGGCATTACCACCATGCTCGACTGGTCGCACGTGCAGAACAGTCCGGAGCATTCGGACGCGGCGATCATGGGCCTGCGCGACGCCAACATTCGCGGCGTCTTCGCCCATGGCTGGCCGCTGGTCGACGGCGCTTCGTGGATGTTCGACAGCCAGCGCAGCCACCCTGATGACATTCGCCGCATACGCGAACGGTTCTTCTCGTCGGACGATCAACTGCTCACGCTGGCGATGGCGGCACGCGGCCCCGAAATGGCCCGGCGCGATGTATGGCTTGCCGATCTGCGGCTCGCCCGCGAACTCGATATTCGTTCAACCATCCACATGGGCGCCTATGCGCGCAACGGGGCAGTGAGAGGGATTGCGCAGATGCACGAGGCTGGCGTGCTGCACGACGACCTCACGTTTGTGCATTGCTGTCATTGCGGCGCAGACGAAATCGCAATGATGGCCGATGCCGGCGTCAGTGCCTCGCTCGGCGTGCACTGCGAACTCAACGCTCAGGGCATCGGCGATATTCCGTTCGACCGGCTGCTCGCAGTGGGCATCCGTCCCAGCCTCAGTGGCGACACCGAAACGAAATGCTCGGGCGATATGTTCACCCAGATGCGGCATGCATTCGCCTATTACCGATCATGGATGGGCGGAAACCACTCGAACGTTGCGGACGCACCGGCCACCCTATCGATGCGCGACGTACTCGAGTTCGCCACGCTCGCCGGCGCGCGCGCGAACGGTCTGGATCACAAGGTCGGTTCGCTCACGCCCGGCAAGCAGGCGGACATCATCATGATTCGCGGCGACGACCTCAATCTCACGCCGGTTTCCGACGCGGTGGGCGCCGTCGTGCTGGCCGCGCATCCGGGCAATGTGGACACAGTCCTCGTTGCCGGGCGTGCGGTGAAGAGGCACGGACAGATGCTCAACGTCGATCTCGACGCGCTGCGACAGCGCGCGTTTGCATCGCAACAGTACATTCTCGGAATTCCATGAGAGACACGCCCCTTTCGCGACCGCTCGACCCGGAACTCGGCGACATTGTGGCAGCGATGCGAAGCGCCCATGCGCCACCTCCGTTCTCCGGTACGTCTGAGGAGGCCCGGGAGCGGTTCCGGCGCGCGGTCCTGACCGCACGCGAGCGTTTTCCGTCGCCTCAGGTTGGTGCGGTCGAGGACGCGCTCGCCGGAATGGATGGCGCCTACGTGCCCGTGCGCGTCTATCGTCCGCTGGGTGCACGCGAGGAGCTCCCAACCATCGTTTTTTTTCACGGCGGCGGCTTCGTGCTCGGCAGCGTCGAGCTGATGGATGACATCGCACGCAAACTTTGTCGCGACATGAACGCGGTCGTCGTCTCCGTCGACTACCGGCTCGCGCCGGAGCATCCATTTCCTGCCGCGCACGACGACGCATTGACTGCCACGCGATGGGTTATCCGCAACGTGTCAGCACTCGGGGGGGATGCTTCTCGAGTCGCGGTGGTAGGGGAGAGCGCAGGAGGCAATCTCGCTGCTTCTACCGCTATCACGTTGCGCGACCGCGGAGAGCGACTCGCGGCGCAGTTGCTGGTGGTGCCTGGCGTCGATCTCGCACGTGACGTATCGGCGATCGAAGCCAGAGGGCGTGACTTTCCGATGCTGTCGCCGTCAGACCTGCGTGATATTTCGCGGCTTTACATGGGAGCCAATTCGACGCAGGCCGGAATGTTTCCGCCGTCGCCTCTGCACGCTCCCGACTTGCGCGGGGTGGCGCCCGCTGTGATCGTGGTGGCCGGACACGATCCGCTTCGCGAAGAAGGGCTCGCCTATGCTCAACGCCTCGGCTCTGCCGGCGTTCCTGTACAAGTGCACCGGTTCGACGACATGTTTCATTCGTTCCTCGCATTTTTCGAGGCTTCGGCCGCGGCACGCCGTGCGAACGACGAGATTTGCCGTGCCTTCGCGGCGTGGCTTCTCAACCATGCGTGCTCGTCGCCCCGGTGAGGGACACGCTTTCCTGATCTAATATTTGGGAGTTTTCCATGCGTTATGTCTCGTTTCTCAAAGATGGTAAATCGCTTCTCGGGTTGCGCGAAGGCGACGATATTCGCGTGATCGGCGAAGTGTCACTTGAGTCCTTGCTCGCAAGGGGCGTCGACCTCGCGTCCTATGGGCTCGAATGGGGAGGTGACGAGATGGTCAGCGCTCAATCTGTAACTTTCCTGCCGCCGCTGACCCGTCCGCCGAAGATCATTTGCATCGGACTTAACTATTCCGACCATACGAAGGAGAGCAAATATGAACAGCCGACCTACCCGACGGTTTTTTTCCGCGTTCATACGAGTCTGATCGCGCATCAGCAGCCGATGATCCGGCCCGCGAGTTCCGATTCGCTCGACTTTGAGGGCGAGATCGCCGCAGTCCTGGGCAAGGGCGGCCGGCATATCAGCAAGGGCGACGCGTTGTCCTGCGTCGCGGGTTACACGCTATTTAACGATGGCTCTGTGCGGGAATACCAGTTCAAATCGCCGCAATGGACGGTGGGGAAAAATTTCGACGGCACGGGTGCCTTTGGGCCCGATCTGGTAACGGCAGACGAACTGCCTGCCGGTGCCAGGGGGTTGCGACTTGAGACCCGCCTGAACGGTGAAGTTGTGCAATCCGCCAGCACCGACGATTTGGTGTTCGACATCGCCAGCCTCATTAGCATTTTGAGTGAAGCGATCACCCTTGAGGCAGGTGACGTGATCGTTACGGGCACGCCGTCGGGTATCGGTTGGGCACGCACACCGAAACTGCTCATGAAACACGGCGATGTGTGCGAAGTCAGTGTCGAGGGCATCGGCACGCTGCGCAACGAGGTTGTCGACGAACAGCAGGCCTGAGCGGCCACGTCGGCATGATGCAGGCCTCAGCCTCAGCCTCCGCCAGTCTGTCTTCAGGAGATTACGATGACAAAATCTATAGCGGCACAATCCCGGGCCGGTGTGCACTCGATTGACCATTTTGCGCTCAACGTGCCATCCCTCAGCGAGGCGCAGAGATTCTTCGACGCGTTCGGCCTCGATGTCACACCAGCGGGCGTGGATGCGCAGGAACTCGAACTGCGGGCTGCGGATGGGCATCGTTGGGCTCGCATTTTCGCTGCCGGACGAAAGTCATTGGCGTATTTGCGGTTCAACTGTTTTGAGCGGGATTTACCTGTGTTACGCGATCAGGCGGCAGCCGGAGGCGGTGAGTTGATTCCTTCGCCAGACGGTAACGACGACAAGGCTTTCTGGTTTCGCGATCCGGACGGCAATCTGGTCCAGGTCGCGATAGGTCCAAAGACAAGTCCCGATGTCAAGACGGGCAGAGCGAGCGTGGGCGCGACCGCCAACGTGCGCGGTACTTGTACGCGCTCTGAGGTACGACATGTCAAGCCGCACCGACTCTCTCACGTTTTACTATTCACACCTGACGTGCTCCGCGCGGTCGATTTTTATGAGCGGGTGCTTGGTCTGCGCCTGTCGGACAAGTCGCAGGACCTGATCGCGTTCACGCACGCGCCGCACGGCTGCGATCATCATCTCGTGGCGTTTGCGAAAAGCCACGCGCGCGGCTGGCATCATTCGTCCTGGGACGTGGATAACGTCGATGCGGTCGGTCAGGGTGCGGCGCAAATGGCGGCGGCCGGATATGAAAAAGGTTGGGGTACTGGCCGACATGTTCTCGGTTCAAATTACTTCCACTATGTTCAGGACCCTTGGGGATCCTTTTGCGAGTACTCGGCGAATATCGATTTTGTTTCGGCTGGCCACGTGTGGCCAGCCGGTGACTTTTCTCCCGAGGAGTCAATGTATCTTTGGGGGCCGCCCGTGCCCGCCGATTTCGTGCGAAACACTGAGGTATGATCTTCTTCAAGGCGTCGATATTAAGCGGGTGGTTCGAAACGTACGCATTCAACGAGCGCGGGACGCGGTGCTGAAAACAGCATCGCTCATCGGGCCGCATGGATCAATCGAAATGTCCAACGACGATATGCAACTCGTGCGTGGTGCCGCGACGATCGTCTCGAACGTGGAGGTCGCGACCGCGCACGCGAATCTGCTTGACGCACCGGGAGACAACCGTTGCGCAAGCGCCTGCTCGCGAGGGTGTTGAGTCCAGCCGCGTGGTACGGCCGTCCGCGGCACTATCAACGGCACTTCCGAGCGCGCATGACACGGCTTTTCACCGACTTCGACGTCCTGCTCGCGCCGTACACCCCCTTCGCCGCACAGAGGTTCACCGACGCGACTGTCACAGTCGGCGGTCAGGAACTCGAACCCGCAAAGCATCTCCTCATGTTGACTCAGCCGGTGTCCTTCGGCGGACTGCCTGTTGTTACGGCTCCCGTCTTGCGCGGCAGTCATGTGCCGTTCAGCGTGCAGATTATCGGTGCGCCGTTCGCCGAACCGGAGTGCTTCGCGGCCGCTGGAAGCATTGAACAATGCCTCATGAACACCTCACGGACATCAATCGAATTATGAACAAACGACTTCCCGATTTCCAGATTGCCACCGCGTCCGACGAACAGAAGGCCGTTTTAGAGGACATTCTGAGTGGCCCGCGCGGCAGTCTGAATGGGCCGTTCCTCGGCTGGATCTTCAGCCCGGAGCTCGCGCAGAACGCCCAAAAGCTCGGCGCGTTCTGCCGCTACAACACCGGTTTGCCACTGCGCCTTTCCGAACTTGCTATTCTCGTGACTGCGGCGCGCTGGCGATCGCAGGCGGAATGGCACATCCATTGTCCGATTGCGCTGGAAGCCGGCCTGCCAACCGAACTCGCCGAGGCTTTGCGCACAGGAGAAACGCCCACATTTGTCGATGCTGACGACAAGATCATCTTCGATTTGGCCACTGAGCTCTATGACAGGAAGCGCGTAAGCGAAGCAACGTATGACGCCGCTGTCGCGCGCTTCGGTCATACCGTCCTCGTGAATCTCGTCGGATTGCTCGGCTATTACGCGCTCGTTGCGATGACGCTCAACACGTTCGGAATGCGCGCAGAAGGGCAGACGCATCTCCCCTTCGCTGAGTGAAAAAATTCTATCGAGGTTTTATTGGAACGCCTTGTCGAGCGGCTCCGCATACCAACTAGCAAGCGTCCATAATGGGCCGCAGTCTGGTTCTGGCGACATAGTCTCTTGCGTTCTACCGTCTTTCTGCCGCCAGCCTGTCAGCCGGCAGGGAAGTAATGACTGCGGTCCAAGTCCTCGGTCAGGCCAGGCTGAGTGGGCTCCAAGCCGAGGGCCCGGCGAGTGATTGCGCTCGATGCCGCGAGGTCTAGCGTCACTACCGCTACGAGGAGCCAAAGTAGCCTGGCAGCATAAGTTCGTCAGCGCGAATGCTCTCGGCGGGCACATCGCGGCGCGCGGCAATGGCATCTGCTATTTCGCGGGACCGGATACCCTCGTCGCCGACCGCATGGCAGGTCTAGCCGGGAAGTTGTTTTTCAAGCGCCAGGCGAAACAAAGAAACCTGTCTTCGTCCGGTTTAAAACGAAGTCCTGATGAACCGACCAGAATGGAATTGTGAATCCAAGCGATCTCGCTTCATGCTGATCCGCGTGACTGACAAAGTTGCCGATGAGGCTCTCCTTGACGCCGAAGACCGTGTCTTCGGCGAGCCAAGGACAGTCGGGGGAAAAGATGTGCGTAATGACAGTGTCGTACCCAGGCGCCTGAACCAGGAAGTGCATATGTGCAGCACGATTCGGGTGTCGTCCGAGCTTGCGCAGAAGCTTGCCCACCGGACCGTCGTCCGGAATAGGGTAGTGTCGGGGCTTGACCGACTTGAACCAGAAGGCGCCGTCAGCATCGGATACAAATTTCCCCCGGAGGTTTCCCTCCGGCTGAATCCCTTTCTGCTGAACATCGTAGAATCCATCATCATTCGTCTGCCATACGTCGATGACTGCTCCCTGAATGGGCTTGCCTTCGGTATCGCGGACGGACGCAACGACTACGAGCGGCTCCCCCTTGCCATCTTTGCAAATGTCGACTCCATGGGGCGACGCCTCCACTCCTTCGACAAAAAACGGTCCGAGAATGGTATTTTCGGTTGCCTGATCGGGCCGTCGGTGATTGATGGCGTCAACCAGCATCGATACGCCGAGTACATCCGACAGGAGAATGAACTCCTGTCGCCAGTCGGTGCACATATGGCCGGTATCCGTGAGGAATCTAATCGCGGCATGCCATTCATCGTGAGTGGGTTCGATCTCTTTGACTGCCGCATGTAGATGGCGCACGACTGTCTCGGCGATGAGATGGGTTCGGGCGTCGACGTTCGAGCCGATGCGGGCATTAACGATTGCGGCAGAATCCTCTTCCCGAAATAGCGGGAAATTGTATTTGCGGTTTGTGTTCATCACTTGTCCTTGGTTAGCGAGCCGTATCAGACATGAGTCGTGCAATGGGTGGTACACCAGCGTATGCGCGTCCAATCAGATCTCGCAGGCCATTTCGCTCTAGAGGTCGCGGATTCCAATACGGATTGGCAAGCGCCAGCTCAACGGCCTTATCCACACCGTCTTCAGGCATGCCGATTTCGGAAAGGGCCATCGGTGTCCCGATAGCTCTGCTCATTTCATAGAGCGCTTGCGCCGGGTCCGCATGATTCAAAGCCTCAGACAGCCGCTCCATAACTGCGGGAATCGCTGGTGCGTTGTAGGCGAGCGCGTGCGGTAACACGATTGCGTGGCTCTCTGCGTGAGGGAGGTCGAACGTGCCGCCTAATGTGTGGCAGAGCTTGTGATGCAAGGCCATGCCGACCGAGCCCAGACAAACGCCCGCGAGCCACGCGCCGTAGAGCGCCTTGCTGCGGGCGGCGCGGTCGCGCGCGTTCGAACCGATGGCAGGCAACGACTGAGCGAATGCCCGAATGCTCTCAATGGCCAGAGAGCTGACAATGGGGTTTGCTTCTTTTGAGTAAAGGGCTTCTACGGCGTGGGCGATTGCGTTCATCCCACTGACGCCGGAAAGAGCCTTTGGAAGATCTAATGTCAGGTCGACGTCGTATATAACGGTTTCCGGCAGCACTTTAGGCGAGCGGATCGTGGTCTTGACACCATCTCGTGTTTCGCCGAGGATTGGCGTCATCTCGGAACCGGCGTACGTTGTCGGCAAAACGAGCTGAGGAAAATCTGTGCGTAATGCGATCGCTTTGGAAAGTCCGGTAGTTGAACCTCCGCCAATCGCAATCACCCCGTCAACGCCTGCGTCAGCGGCAAGTGCAAGTGCTTCTTCCGTTACCTGGATTGGCGTGTGCATCTGTGCGCCACCAAAAGTAGCAACATGTTGTCTGCCAAGGTCTTCGACGATAGCCTCTGCAATCACAGCGTGGGCGGGGTTATGCAAGATGAGAGGGCGCGCGATGCCAAGGCGTTCTGCTTCCTCTTTCACTTTGACACGCGTCCCGTCACCAAAAATGACGCGGCTAGGCAAGCTTTCGTAGATAAAGGACACAGATGCTATCGTTGTCGCGTCAGTCATAATGTGCTCTTGATAAACGGTCTAAACAGTGCGTACGGTTGCGTTCGTGCTGGAGATCTCGTTTGGTTCGGAACAGGCGCTGCGGGTTTTAACTGCGAAAAGGATGCTGATCCCTGCTGCAGCTGCAGCTGCGCTCATCGCCAGCAGCATCATGTTCTGCCCCTGAAACACCTGTTGCAGCGAGCCGCTGATGAACGGGCCAAGAATCGCGCCAAGCCGGCCGACGCTGAGCTCCATGCCAACGGCTGTTGCCCTGACATCCGTGTGGTACGAATGAGCGGTGAAATTGTTGAGCATGAACTGAGCGCCGATGACGCAAAAGCCCGTCAAGGCACAGAAGATCAGGTTACTCAGGTGGCCATGAAAAAATACAAGTCCACCAACTGCCACCGCGCCTCCCAGCCACCAGGCACTGAGCCATGCGCGGGGTGCGCCACGCCGGTCGATGATGTATCCGCACACCAGTCCGCCGACGAGCGACATGATCTGCATCAGGGCGCCAAAAGCGAAACTTGTCGCGAAACTCTCCCCGCGAGCTTGCATTAGAGTTGGGATCCAGCCAGACAGCCCAAAGATGCAGAAAAGGCTCAGGAAACTTGTCAGCCAGATAGAGAACGACAGCCGTCTGTGCGCGCTGATGAGGCTGGACGCGGTGGCGCGTGCGGAGATTTGCGGCGTGAGCAACGGGAGAACACGATACAGGTCGGCACGCTCTGGACGGAGTTTTGCGAGAATCACTCTGATTTCATCTGTTCGTCCGCGCAGCAGGGAAAACCTGGGTGATTCGGGAAGGTACATGTACAGCAGCGGAATGAGAAACGCGGAAAGGGATCCCACCCAATAGAGTCCTCGCCAGCCCGTGATGGGCGTAAGAAAAACTCCGATGATGGCGGCCGCGGCCCCGCCCAACGCCCAGCCCAGCGCCACGCCCCAGAGGGAAAAAGTGTTGGCTACCCGGCGCGGAGCCAGTTCGTTGATATAGGTAGTGGAAAGCGGAAGAAGAACGCCCAGCCCAAGTCCCGTGAGTACGCGCAGAACGCAAAAGGTAGTAAACGAGCCTGCGAACAGGGCAGTCAGTATCGAGAAGACGGTGGTTATCCAGAGGCCACTGATGAGTGTGTCCCTTCGTCCGAGTCTGTCAGCGATGAGCCCATGCAAGGCAGCACCACAAAGAAACCCAATCAGTCCGCTTGACACGAGCATGCCGGCCTGCTGCAGCAAGAGGGACCATGGTTCCCGTATGTAGTGGATAACATACGCCGGACTGAACGTATCGTATCCATCGAACATCGTAAGCAGGGTGAGTATGACGCCCAGACTGATGTGTGTTTTTCCGATGCTGGCACTGGCCAGCTCTTCATGCACGTCAATAGCTTCTTCTTGCATGGTGTCTCACTCCAGTGTAACGCCGGTGCCCTGCGCCATCCCTCGTGTCGTCTGTATCACCGGGCGTGAGGAAACTGCCTTGTTAAACTTCGAACTTGAAAAGTCGTGCTGCATTTGTGCGGCCGATTTTGATGCGATCGTTATCGCTGATGGACGCCGAGTCGAACCACTGCGCAGCATGATCGACGTTTTCGAAGGGCCAGTCGGCTGAAAATAGAATGCGATCCGAGCCGATCTCGAGGATTGCGTCGACGAGCGTCTGAGTCCGGAAGTTGCCTGACGTCGTCAGCCAGAAATTGGCCTGGAAGTAATCGGCAATTCGCTTCTTCGCCGGATAGTTCGGCGTTGTCTCGACCCATGCGTTGCGGTTGTCAACTCGCCACATGCTGTAGGGAAGTCCTTCCCCCATATGGCCCAGAATGATCTTCAGATCCGGGTAATCATCGAACAGACCGGAGCCCATCAGGCGCAGTGCGTGGACCGCCGTTTCGTGTCCGAAGGCCCACGTCGGGCCGAGCAGCCACGGGTGCCCATCATAGATAGGCGCGTGTGCCGTGAGCGGGTTGCGCGGATGCAGATAAAAGGGTACGTCAAGCCTCTGAACGGTCGCCCAGAAGGGGCGGAACTGCTGCAGGTCGTAGTAAAGGATTCCGTCGTTCTCGCTTTGGGAAAAGCCGTTAACCAATGTGCCGACGAAGCCGAGTTCGGTTACGCATCGCTCCAGTTCCCGGGCAGCAAGCTCGGGGGATTGCATCGGAAGAGCTGCGAACCCCTTGAAACGATCCGGCCGCCTCGCGATCTGCTCAGCCAGATAGTCGTTTGCGCGTCGCGACAATTCGTATGCGATATTGGTGTCGGGAATGGCCTGAACGGTGGGGGCGTTCAACGACAGAATCATCAGTTCGATGCCGTTCTCGTCCATCTCGCGGATGCGCCGCTCGTGCAGGTCGAGCAGGCGGGACTTAAGTTCTCCCCAGTATGATTGGGGAACAAACCCCGCTGAGTCCTGAACTGTCTGCTCGATCGCGAAGTGTTCCTCAAGAGCAATTTTCATTTCTGCCTTAAATTTCATTTCCCGCTCCGTTCAATATTGACCCTTCGGCTCGAGACCGAGGGCCATCTGTCCGTACATCGTCCCTACCGTGTCCCAGTTCATGCTGATATGGCGGCCGACCGCGTTTGCGTCGCGCCATGCGCGTTGTACCGGATGGGAAACGTCCAGCCCTTGCCCGCCCGTCGACGCGTTCAATGCTTCCGTCGCGCGAATCGCCAGGGAAACCGCAAACGCCTGTCCGCGGCGGCTTGTGATGCGGTCTTCCACAGTGATTTCCTTGGCACCCTTAACGGTAGCCTCACGATCCCGCAGATCAGCCAGCAGGATCTTCCTGGCTGCGTCGCAACTGGCGGCTGCGTCAGCCACACGGAGTTGAATGGTGGGAAACTCAGCCATTTTGTTGGCTGCGCCCGCCACCGCACCGCGCGTCACGCGCCAACTGGTGCGCTCGAGATAGTCATGCAGCGCGCCTTGCGCCGTTCCGACGGCGACGGAAGCCAGACAGGACGGGATAGCACTTAGCATGGGAATCGAGAAACCCGGCTGTTGCCCGTACAGTCGAGCTCCGGGCGTGTTTCCGGATGTCGTTTCCGAAAAAAGCAGCGCACGATGGGCGGGGACAAGGACCTTGTCGAGAACCAGCGTTTTGCTTCCCGTGCCGGCAAGACCAATGACATGCCATGTGTCTTCAATCCTGTAATCTGTTTCCGGGACGAGCAGGAACGCTGGAGCCGGTGCTTCGCGCTCCCCGGTGGCTGGCAGAATTGCAGCGCAGAGAGACCACTGTGCACAATCGCAACCGCTCGCGAAGCTCCAGCGGCCGCTGATCACATAACCGCCCTCGACCGGCTCCGCCTTGCAAACAGGAGCGTACGAGCCGCATACAAGGGCGTTCGGATCACTGTCCCATACGTCGTGCTGCGCCTGTTGCGGGAAGCTTGCCACGAGCCATTGGTGCGCTGATAGCAGACCAGCAACCCACGCCGTGGACGCGCACCACTTTGCGAGGTCGATGTTCAGGTCGACAAGCACCGAAAAGTCCTGCTCGTATCCGCCGAAGGCTCGCGGCTTGAGCAGATCAAAGTAACCGATAGCCCGCAGCTCTTCGATGCTTTCCATTGACACGCGTCGGTCGATCTCAACCTGTGCCGCGTACTCGAGCAGGGTCTTGCCCAATGCAGCGATCCGGTCACGCAGCACGTCGGCGGATGGAGCTTGAGCGGACGGGGGGAGAACAGCTTCAAGTTCCTTGTCATCAGCTAACATCATGTCGCCTCACTGGATATGTCTCTGGGGATTTCGTCATGGTCGACCCGGAATCGGTCAGCAATAGGATGCGTTTCGATATAGAAGCGGCTCCCCATCGTCATTCAACCGAACGTCGGTAACCGTTCCGATAAAAATCGTATGGGTGCCGAAAGGCACCGCGGCCACTTTCTTGCAAAAAACATTTGCCTGAGCGTCGGAGAGCCGATGAATGCTATTTTCGACGATCCATTCTCCGACCTGGAATCTCTCCTCAGGCGGTGCCTTGCCACTGAAGACAGTCGAAACCGCGACGTGATCCCGACGCAGAACGTTCACGCAAAAGCTTTGTGCCGATTGAAGGATGTCGTGCAAAAAGGTGGACTGATGTGTGCAGACGATCATGGAGGGCGGGTCCATCGAAAGCGAGCTGACGGCAGTCATCGTCATGCCGTGACGACGGCTGCCGTCGTCAGCCGTCACGATAGTCACGGTGGAAGTGATTCGCCGCATCGCAGCGCGAAAAGAATCGCCTAGTTGAGGATGGGGTACTGACAGGGCTTCCATGGTGTTTCCTGGTCGGTATTCGGTAATACAGCAGCCTTAAGACAATATACTTGCAAAAGCAATAGTTGCCAATGAAAATTAACCACGTGGAACAGTTGCTTTGATAGAATTTGGCCATGACCGCACAGGACCCAATCCGTGTACAAGCTCACCGACTCCGTTCCCTATCTTCTCAACCGCGTCGGGGTACGTATGGGCGAACTGTTTTCGCGCCGTATTGCCTCCTACGGGGTCACGTTGCCGATGTACCGGGTGATGGCTTCGCTGAAGGAGACCCCGGACCAACGGCTGAACGACCTGTCTGAGATGACAACCATCGAGCTGTCGACGCTCTCGAGGCTCATTGGCACGATGGAAAAAATGCGTCTGGTTTCCCGTAGCCGACTCGAGAACAACGCCCGGACGGTTGCAATTGCGCTGACCAAGGAGGGTGCTCGACTCGTGGCCGAACTGATGCCCATTGCCCAGCACTTCGAAGAGGTGGCGGTGAACTCGCTTTCGCCTGCAACGGTGAAGGTCTTCAAGAAAACCCTTATCGATGTCTATGCCCGGCTGGATAGCATTGAGGAAGAGCTGCATCTTCAGGTCAACGAGAAGTGACGTTGCGTCATGCCTTCGGACGTTGCGTCATGCCTTCGGGCTGAGAAGGCGCAGTTGCGGCAATCGATCAAAACTTGTAGGCCATCTGTATCCAGAAGCGGTTGCCACGTGTACGGTTTTCGACAAGCATTTCGTGCTGCCATTTGGCGGCGAATGCCAACGATCTCGTCGGCTGGTATTTGATGAACGGACCTGCCGACAGCACGCGGCCTTTATTCCCGTCTCCTGCCCTCACACCATTTTGTGTGTCATCGGTGGTTTGCTGGTAGAAGTATCCGTTGACTCCAAACTGGATTTTTGGTGTTGCCTGGTAACCTATGCCGTAGTCAATGATCAGTTCGTTGCCGGAATGGTAATTCGTCTCGTTGTTCGGACCATTGAACAGATACAAGGCCTTGGCGCTCACCTCGATGCTTGGAGTCGGCGTCAACGTGAAGAAGTATTCGGGAGCAGCCGAATAATAGTGCCTTCCCGCGTTCGCGACTCGATGCACGTCATAATCCCCAGTCGGAAAAAACAGCTCAACGCCAACCATCTGATGTAGCCAGGAACTGTGCCATCCGAGCGCAAGCGGAATGATCGCAGCATCAGACAATCCTGTGTCCGAGGACTGCTGATGGACGATGCCCTTCGGTGTCTTGACGTCGAAACTCAAGTGCAAGTCCACAAAAGGTACCCCCACACGAGTCATCAGATTGGCACCAAGAAAACTGATGCCATTCCAGACATGGTCGTAGCGCACAGCGAACGCGTTCACATGAGCGTTGAAATCGCTGATATTGGTCTTGTCGTTCCCATTGCTGTCGAGCGTGTGGTTCGCGTCATACCGGGCCCCGTACAGATAGACGTAGTCACCGGGTGGAGGCATGATGCCTGCAAGGACCGTGTTGCCCCCCACTGGATAGATCGAGCCACCTCCCTCCGTGGCGAACGCGGTCACGGGCGTACCCATTGCCAGCATGACTGCGGACGGTGCGAGCAGTAGGCGCGAAAGCGAGCTGGCGGTGCTCCGATGTGTCGTTTGCAAGTTACCTGTCTCCTTTGTTACCGCGGGCTTTTATTAATTTAAATAGTTGTACTTATTGATATGTGGCGCTGTGGCAGGTTGGACGACCACGCTCTGATTCTTGATCTTTAAGTTGCATGGGAAACACTTGCATGCGCAATTGAATTGCATCATGGCTTCATTTGAGTTGCAAGCGCAATGTTGGCGGAGGCAGGTAAGAAAAACCCTGGGTGAAGGTCGGATACATTGATGCGGGGCGGGTGGCCCCGATGCCCTGTGCGGAGCAGCGCATGAAGCTGCTTCCCAATCCCCCGACTTGCCAGGCAGGTTCAGTGTTAACGCCTACGGCGACAGGATTAACTTCCATTTACAATAATTGCATAACCAAGTTAAGTCTCCGTTTAGCTCCGATCGCTCGTTGCTCTTGCAGCAGATCGGGCACAGGTCGGGACTGCGCGTCGAGTTCCAGGGGCCCAACATGTCGTACCAGGTAGTGGTCTAAGCCAAGTGGTCACTCAGTGGAGGTTCAAGACAGCACGACGATCCTCGCTGCAGGGCTTTCGGCTGGCGGGTTTCTGCCGCACAGCCGTCGCACTGGCGTGTGCAACATCTGTAGGACTAGGGTCGCCGAAGAGATCGTCGATCATGGGAAGGTGTTGAAGACGTACGTCAACGATGAGACAAGGGGAAGGGTCCCTGCCGGTCAACGCAACGATTGAGGCAGAGCATGCGCGTGAAGCTGGAAAGGGTTCGCGGTCGTGGCGAGCGAGGTTCGCAAGCTCGCCGACCGGTCGGCAGAGGCAAGTCGCGGAAAAGGGGTCATCGCGAACGCTCTCAGTGAGTCGGCGTCCAGAGCAACGCAGGGAATTGAGGATGTCATCGAACATGCAGAGGCAGGCAGGGAACGTGCCGGTGAGGTGATTTCTTCAATGGGGGAAATTTTCGACATGGCCGAAGTTCCCGCGGAAGCAATGTCGGGCGTGCGCGACGGGATCAGCAGCCTTGAGTTCTCACGAGGGGACTGGCCGGGCATGCTGGCGGTTTGGCGTGATTGCGTCGTCGTTGCGCGACAACACCGCACTTACTCGATAAAGTTGGCGCCGAGGAAATCTGCCATTTTAGTTCGGGAGCGCATTGGAATCGGTCGCGCAGGATGACTATCGGTACTTTTGTGCTGTGCAAAGACCATTGCTGTTTGTTTGCACGAAGCGCGTGACTCACCAGGAGGAGTTTTAAAGTGGCGACCATGTCCGATCCTTTAGCAGTGGCAGTCGTAGTGTGCATCACCATCGCGGGATGCTCCGTGTCGTATGCGCAACAACCGACGTCCACAACCAGTGCTCACGCGGCATCCGCGGGTGTCAAGACGGATCGGAAAGCTGACCGCGCCCTGGCAGTATTGGTGAGAACGCAGCTTGGAAAATTCTTGGGCTTTGACGTTTCAGCGATAGCGGTCCGTGTGAAGAGCGGCGCTGTGACACTTAGTGGATCGGTGCTGACCGAAGACGAGAAAAACGAGGCTGAGACGGTCGCCCGGGGTGTAGGGGGTGTCTCGTCAGTTACCAACAATTTGCGTGTTTTGCATCGGAAGGGGAGTTGAGGTCAGTACCGATCCGCGTACATCCACTTTCCCGTCCGAGCAAGATGCGGGCGACGATGCAAGCGTTCCGCGGAACCTATTTCCTTTCAAGGTCCGGCTGACAGCCCGCCATGATCGAACCCTAAAAAATCATATTTTGCGCGTAAAAAAATGTACTATGATCGCAAATATAACGATCACCGACCGGTACTCGGGGACTGTCTCCGCTGTTATAGGGCAGTCGATTCTCGGATAAAGAGATCGTGATCGCTTTAGTGGCGGAGGCGATAACGCGATGGTCTTCTGCGTGAGCGACTCCTGGCAGCTTGTATTGGCTACAAACTGCATCAGCAGAGTGGACCAAGAGTCAGGAAGGCGCTTGGTCTCACTCTGGATCGGTAACGGAGACGAAAAAGTGAATTATCAAGTACTGCTAAGCCCTAGTGGGAATCGCTGCGTGGCTAAAAGCGGCGAGACCGTACTAAGCGCAGCCACGAACGCGGGACTTTTCTTGCCATATAGCTGCCGTTCTGGAGTGTGCAGAACCTGCAAAGGGCGGGTGATCAAAGGTCAAGTTGACCATGGACATTCTTTAGGAAAGGCGCTCTCCTCCGAAGAGCGACAGCAAGGTTATGCGCTGCTTTGCTCGGCGAAACCTGTCACCGACGTGACAATCGAGATAGCGGAGCTAAGCGGTCTTGATACCGTCAAAGCTTCAACTTATCCTTGCCGCGTCGCAGAAATTACGAGGCCCGCAGATGATGTTGCCGTTCTGAAGTTGCGCCTTCCATTGAACGAAACATTTTTTTTTCGGGCGGGTCAGTACATTGATATCCTGTTGAAGGACGGTGTGCGCCGCAGCTACTCCATTGCGGTGCCACCCGATCCGGTGTCATTGACACACATCGAGTTGCACATTCGACGTCATCCGGGCGGACTCTTCACAGAGCACGTTTTTTCCGCACTAGCGCAGCGCGACATGCTCCGCTTTGAAGGGCCGTTTGGTTCGTTCTTTCTGCGAGAGACAGCGGCGAAGCCTGTTGTTCTGCTCGCAGGTGGTACGGGCTTTGCCCCGATTAAAGCCATTGTCGAGTACGCGCTGCAACGAGATAGCTTGCGTCAATTTCACATCTACTGGGGCGGCCGCCAACGGCGCGATCTTTATCTAGCCGATCTGCCTCAAAAATGGGCCGCTGAACGCTCCAATGTTCGCTTCGAACCGGTCCTGTCAGGTCCGGAGATCGATGCCGACTGGACGGGACGCACAGGATGGGTTCATCGAGCCGTGGTTGAGGACTTTCCTGATCTTTCTGGCTACGAAGTGTATGCGTGCGGCGCACCGGCAATGGTCAACGCCGCGCGTGAAGAATTGACGGGTCAATGCAGTCTTCCGCAGGAAGCTTTCTATGCGGATGCGTTTATTACTCAAGCCGAAACCGCGAAGTGCGGCTGACTCGACCTTGACCGACCACAGCCGTTTCACTACAAAATGGAGTGCTCCCCTGATGCTTGAAATTCCCACCGAGGCCGTAGCACCGGTTACGAACAACCGAGCAATCAATCAGCCGTATCTGCTCGGGCACGGTACGCTCGAGTGCCGTGACATCGCGGAAACGCGGTGCTTCTACGAGGAGTTCCTCGGACTCGAAACTGTTCGGCACGCAGCGCCTGCGTTCGCCTTCAGACTAGGGTTGAAATTCCATGTGTTCTGCGTCGAAGTTGGCGACAAGATTCACGACGTGTCGTTCCTGACGCACTGGGGACTCGATGTGCGCAGTCGCGAAGAAGTCGAGGCGGCATATCGGGCGGCACATGAGCACAAAGATCGCTACAAGATTCGGCAGATCACGGAAGTAACGCTGCAGCATGGTGTGTATTCGTTTTACCTGCAGGATCTCGATTACAACTGGTGGGAATTCCAGTACTACGAGGGTTTCCAGGACGACGATATTTTTGACTTTGGCGACCGCTTTTAAGTACGGGGATCTTGCACAATGAACGACCGCTATCAGTTGCTAAGTTTCAACGATGCAGGGTGTCAGCGGGCCGGCCTACTGATCGGTGAGCGTGTTTTCCCTTGGAGTCAACGTCTCGGTGAGGCTCTGCAAATCGAGATGCAAGAGCGAACTGTCACTGAACTCGTCACCGGCTGGGCGGAATACGGGCCGCAATTGCGGGAGGTTGCCACTCGCATCAATATGGCGCCAGGGTCAATTGCGGGTTACTCGCTCGATGAACTGGAACTGCTTGCCCCATTGCTGCCCGGAACCATTTATGGTGCCGGAGCTAACTACCATGATCACGTGGCGGAGATGGACCGCGCGCTGGGCATGCCGTCGTCTCCGGATCCCCGCACGGTGTCAGGCACGCCTTGGCATTTCATCAAGGCTCCGTCACGCTCGGTTGTCGTCGGTCCCGGCGAGCCAGTGACCTTGCCGCCATACAGCGGCAGTGTTGATTGGGAAGCGGAGCTTGCGGTGGTGATCGGAAGAGCGGCGCGTAACGTCAGCGTCGATGATGCATTGTCATATGTCGCCGGCTACACGGTTGCCAATGATCTTTCGGTACGTGATGCCTTTGTGCGCGAGTATGTGGGAACCCATTCGCCGTTTCACTTCGACTGGATCGCGCAGAAGTGCTGGGAGGGAAGCTGCCCCCTTGGTCCATGGATCACGCCGGCAGACGATATTTCAGACGTGCAGTCGCTAGGCATCCGGCTTTGGCTCAACGGTGAATTGCGCCAGGACTCTAGTACTGCCCAGATGATCTTTGGCATTGCTGAACAGATCGCCTTTCTGAGTAGCCGGGTAGGCTTGTATCCGGGCGACGTAATCCTCTCTGGTACGCCCGCAGGGGTTGGAATGCCGCACAAACATTTCATCAAGCCTGGCGACAGGATCGAGGTCTGGATCGAGCATATTGGGTCGCTCACGACCACGTTCTCCGCGTTCGGCAGTGCGATGACGGAGCAGTGAATGAAGTACGGAGATGGCTTTACGAACAGATAGTGCAGCGTGGCGCGCGCCGCGAGTCTCACGGCGTACAAGCGGTTCCGGCGTCGGACTCCGGCATCGCGTGACCAATTCCGGTGACCAGCAGACGGAGCAGCTGCCGCAGTTCTACCATGCCGGAGGCGATGCTCCGGTCTTTCTCACCGATCCAGAGTCGTACTTCGGCGGAATAAATATCGAAAATTGCGCGCGCGATGCGGGAATCCGACGTCGTTGTATTGATTTCACCATGTTGGCGCGCAGCAGTGACGACTTCGGTAAGACGTAGCATCAGTGCTTCGCGCACCTGATAGAACTTGCGCGCCTGTGCGCCTTCAGCATAGAAGTGCAGCTCCCGAAGCGTGAGGCGTGCGAGTTCAGGTTGTGCATCAAAGAATGTGTAGAAGATCTGCCAGATATACATAAGTTGATCGAGTAGTGGTACGTCGGCCGGCGCGTTTTCAAACGCGTGGCGATTCATTTCCCGTAGATCATCAGTGACAACGAGAAATAAAAGGTCGCGCTTACTCGATGCGTACCGGAACAAGGTGCCGAAGCCCACATCGGCACGCGCCGCGATTTGCCGAAGTGTGGTGTCGTCAAAGCCATCTGTAACGAACAATTCATGCGCCGCCTCACGAATCCGCCGCAGTTTGTCTGCCTTGTTCTGCTCGCGTCGACTGGGCGAACTATTCGTCTCGGAGGCCGGCATCGTAGATGACTTCTCTTGTGGGTCTGCGTTGCGATTCATGGGCCTTAAGCAACAGGGTGACAGTTGAGAGATTTTAGCAGTCAGTTCGGTTTTGCCAGGAGTGGACAATTACTGGGCCTTGCAGCTGTCTGTGGAAGCCAGGCGCATCCAGTCTGAACTGGCAGCGACGCATGTCACACGGAAACGTTCGAATCCTCGAACAAGAGAGATCAACGTCACCTTCTTCAAGTGAAGAAACATAGAAAGGAAAGTAAAATGCTGACATCCGAGAGTACAATCCTGTCCGTGACGATGAGCGATGGCATTAGTGTCGCCGTGCGCGTGTACGGCCCGCTCGATAAGGCAAGGCCTGTGCTGTTCGCGGCCTCTCCTTACCGCTTCGACAATGACGATATCCCAGAGACAACGACGTTCCTATGGCGAGAAACCGGGCCGATCGATTGGTATGTGGAGCAAGGCTACACGTATGTTCACCTCGATGTAAGGGGGACAGGGCGATCGGGAGGTGAGTACGAGTTCTTCAGTTCGCGGGAACGCCGCGATCTCTTCGAGACTATCGAATGGATCGCCGTGCAGGACTGGTGCACAGGGAAAATCGGTGGAATCGGCCACTCCTACTATGCAATTAGTCAGTGGTGTATGGCTTCGGAGCGCCCTCCCAGTCTGGCATGTATCGCACCCTATGATGGCGGGTTGGATCTCTATCGCCAGTGGGCCTATCACGGCGGCCTTTTCTGCCATTTTACAGCTGAGTGGTGGCACGGCAATGTGCGCCCGATCAATCTGCACCCGCTGATGAGGGACGCTCCGAAACGTGACATCTCTCTGGATCTTCCGCGTCTACTTTCACTGCACCCGACTATCGACGCTTTCTGGGAGGATCGCGCATTCGCGCACAAGCTGGATGGGTGCCAAATACCGGTGCTTTCGTTCGGCGCCTGGGCCAAACGCGATCTGCATTTACCCGGCAATATTGAAGGGTTCAACAGGTTCGCAGGTCCTCGACATTTGCTGATCAGCGGAACGCCAAGCATGCCGGCTATTCAAGGTGACTTCGAGTCGATTTCGTTTCATCAGAAGCACTTGCTCCCCTTTTACGACAAATATCTGAAAGGATTGGACACGGGTTTCGAAAGGAGGCCGTCCGTCACATTCGAAATGCGCGAAGCGGGACAGACCGTCCTGTCGACCGCGTGGCCCCCAAAATCGCAGGATCTGGCGTTCTGGCTGTCAGGAACCAAGGCTGACGCTTGCGTGTCATTGAACGATGGTGCCTTGTTATCCGAGCCTCGTGATTGCGTCGCGTCGACGAGCTATAGCTATCCGGATCCCAGATGGGCATTTGGAAACGTCGAACTCACCTCGCGTGGTCCAGATCCGACGTCGCGCAATCTCACCTTTACATCCGCGATGCTGGAAGAGGACCTGGATGTTGTTGGATATCCGAAACTGCGACTATTCCTCAGCACCAACCGCTCTGATGCCGATGTTATCGTGAAGTTGGTGGAGTTGCGCCACCAGGCCGATGCATCCGTATCTTCTATCCAATCGATCGTGGTGGCAAAAGGTTGGCTGCGAGGCTCACATAGAGCTATTCGAGACCGTCGCTTCGGCATCAGTCATTGCCACGCTGCGTTGGATTTGCTGGCGCCCGGCGAGATCTATGAACTTGAATTCACCCTGACGCCCGTAGGACATAAGTTCAAGGCAGGCTCTCGTATTCGGTTGGATGTGAGTTGCGCCGATTCGCCCATTACCGATTCCATTTTTGTACACGAGTTCACGCCCGATAAGGTCGGCGAGGACACGATTTACCATAGTTTGAAGCATGGCTCGGTTCTCCATCTTCCTGTGATGGACGCCAGCGCGGTCGTATTCGAGCCGTGGCCAGGCTAACCGTAAGAGCCCAGTTTGAAAAGGCTGCACCGTACGCCTGACGATGTTCCAGCAGACGGCGGCGCAGCCGAATTGCAAGAACGCTTCGAGAATGTCAGCTAGACGATCGAAGCGTATCCGAAGACGACGGAAGTTGCGGAGCCAGGAGCGAGTCCGTGTCCGTTCAATGAACCAACGAAATTTACCCAAGTAGGGGTTACCGTGACACTTTTTTTGCCGGGAGGACCGAGCGGCTCCCTGGATCCACAGACACCTGCAAGCGGCAACTTGCCATCGCCACGATGACAGACACAACGAGCTTTCAGGAGTGGCGCATTACAGAACGTAATGCCAGAATCGGCATTTCTATGTATGATTTTTTTGGCGTCGGTAACGTGGAAGGAGGCGAACCCATTGAATCTTAGGAGGAGAAAATGGCTCGACGACTTCGCAGACCGGGACCACGCGCCGCTCTTGCATTGACGGTCTGCGCAATGACTGCTGCGCCAGGCGCATTTTCGCAGGAAAGCAAAAGTGGAGGCGAGACGTTAAAGATCGGGATCATCAGTCCTCAAAGCGGTGCCAATTCCCGGTACGGCGCATTCGCGTGGAAGGGCGCGCAACTGGCCGCCGAGGAAATCAACGCGGCCGGCGGCGTGCTGGGTCGCAGGATCATCCTTGTGAACGGCGACAGCCAGTGCTCGTCGGCCGAAGGCGTATCGGCCACACAGCGATTAATCCGCTTCGACCACGTGTCGATGATCATCGGCGACGTGTGCAGTTCCGTCACGCTCGCCATGCAGCCGGTCGTCGAAGCGGCGCACGTGATCCTGATGAACGCCGCGTCGTCGAATCCTGAGATCACCTATCGGGCCGGTGTCGGTGGATTCAAATGGACGTTCCGCAACTATCCGACCGACGAGTTGCGCGCCGCTATCGCACTGCAATACGCGGTGCAGGTCAAGCACCACCAGAAGTTCGCGGTCCTGTCGGTCGACTCCGACTACGGGCGTGGCGCCATTGCGTTCACGAAGAAATATCTATCGCGCTACACGGCGCAAATCCTGAGCGAAGACTACTACAAGGAAACCGAAACCGATTTCCGGCCGGTGCTCACGAAGATCAAATATTCTGGCGCACAGGCGATCATCGTGTACGGCCAGGCCGATACCACGCCGATCGTCGCGCGGCAGATGAACGAGATGATGCTTGCTGGTAAGGTCGGTCTGGTCGGCAATGGCGAGTTCGCGAGTCCGGTGACGATCGCCGCGGGGCCCAAGGTGATGGAAGGCGCGGTCGAAGTCGCCGCGTGGTTGCCGGAGTGGCAGAACCCGCGGAGCCGTAAATTCGTCCGCGATTACGAGCATGCGTATGACGGCGAGGTGCCGAGCGTGCAGGCCTACTCGCCGTGGGAGTCTCTCCACATGCTCGCGCAAGCAGTCCAGCAGGCGGGGAGAGTGGACAACCACAGCATTCGTGTCGCGCTTAAAAATATGAGATACAACGGCGTCATGGGCGAGGTGACGTTCGACGATCATCAACAGGCGGTCCTGCCGATGGTGCTTGTCGAAGACGAAGGCGGAAAGCCGGTGATCAAAGGCGCGATGTACTCGAAGGTCGACTACCTCCGGCGCTGATTCATCTGTTGTTTACAACATCGCACACGAGATGCGGCCATTGTTCCCGGCCGCATTGCCGAGCGCCCCAGGTCCCTGCTTCCCTGCTTCCCCGCTTTCTGCTTCTCCCTCTGCGTGATTTTGGGCTGTATTTCGTTTTTGCTCCTGCCGGCGGTTCTTTCGACCGCAGCGGTGCACTGTGCCTGTTGCCGCGCACGCTGCCCCCATCACGAACCGTTATGGCGGAAGCTGCATTCCATATTAGTCGGCCCTTATTGGTGTTGTACCTTGTTTCCCGTGCCCACTCTTCATCTACGGAGAAACTCTATGGGAAGGAAACTGCTGGCGAGTCGACTGCGGAGCGTGGCGTCTATCGCGGTATTTGCCGTCACGAGCTTTGTCATCGCCGCAACAGCATCCGCGCAGGATGACGACGTGATCAAGATCGGCGTCGTAAGTCCGCAAAGCGGTGCCAACTCACGCTATGGCGCCTATGCGTTGAAGGGCGCGACCCTGGCCGTCAATCAGATCAACGCTGCGGGCGGTGTGCTGGGCAAGAAGCTGAAACTCGTTCCGGGCGACAGTCAGTGCGTGCCTGCGGAGGGCGTGTCGGCAACGCAGCGGCTGATTCGTTTCGACAACGTGTCGATCATCATCGGCGACGTGTGCAGTTCGGTGACGCTCGCGATGCAGCCGGTCGTCGAGCAGGCTGGCGTTCTGCTGCTGAACGCGGCATCCTCGAATCCGGAGATCACCTACAAGGCGGGCGTCGGCGGTTACAAGTGGACGTTCCGAAACTATCCCACCGACGAAGCTCGCGCAGCGGCCGCACTGGCCTATGCGACGAAGCGGGGCTATACGAAGTTCGCCGTGCTTTCGGTTGACACCGACTTCGGACGTGGTGCGATCAACTTCACGAGGAAGTATCTTCAGCAGGACCACGCGACAATCGTCAGCGAGGACTACTACAAGGAGGCGGAAACAGACTTCCGTCCGGTGCTCAGCAAGATCCGCTACTCCGGCGCGCAGGCGATCCTGATGTACGGTCTTGCGGATACGACGCCGATCGTCGCGCGCCAGATGCACGAGATGGGACTTGGCGGAAAAATCAAGCTCGTGGGCAATGCCGAATTTACGACGCCCGGCACGATCGCAGCGGCGCCTGACGTGCTGAATGGTGCGATCGAAACCGTGGCATGGCTGCCTTCGTGGTCCGATCCGCGCAGTCTCAAGTTCGTTGCCGACTACAGGAAGGCCTACGATGGCGACACGCCCAACGTCCACGCCTATACGCACTGGGATACCGTGAACCTGCTGGCTCAGGCCATCAGGAATGCAAACAGTACCAAGCCGACCGATGTGCGCGCCGCGCTCGCAAAGATCCGGTACGACAGCGTAATGGGGCCGGTTACATTCGACGACCATCAGCAGGCGATCGTGCCGATCGTGCTGCTGGAGGTGGATGGCGGCAAGGCCGTGGACAAGGGCGTTTTGTCGTCGCGCGTCGACTATCAGGCCCGCTGATACCGTTCTGGAGCATTTGGCTATGGGCAATTTTCTGCTGGAGCAGATCGTCAACGGAGTCGTCGCGGGGTCTGTCTACGCGCTGATCGCCGCCGGCATGACGATGATCTTTGGAGTTCTGCGCGCGATCAATTTCGCGCATGGCGAGTACTACATGATCGGCACGTTCGCCGCGTGGTACGTGATCTCGAAGCTGGGTATCGACTACGGCGCGTCGATCGTCATTGCGGTTGCGGTCAGTGCGCTGATTGCCGCGTTGATCGGACGCCTTGTCATGCAGCGGCTGGTGAACGCTCCGTTTCAATCAGGTGTGCTTGCAACTTTAGGCATCTCGCTGGTCCTTCAGAACGCCGTCATTCTCGCATTCGGCGGCGGTTACAAGGTGTTTCCGGGCGGCTGGCTGGACCCGGTCGAACTCTTCGGCATCGGCATGGCGCAGCAGCGGGTGGTGCTGGTGGTGGCTTCGCTCGTAATGTTCGCGGGACTCGAATGGATGGTACGTCGCACGCGGATGGGCAAGTCGATCCGCGCGGTGTCGCAGAACCCCGAGTGCTGCCAGGTCATCGGTATCGATGTCGAGAAGGTCGTGCGGCAAACCTTCATTCTGGGTACCGCACTGGCGGCATTCTCCGGCGCACTTACAGGGCCGGTCAACGTCAGCGTGTATGGCGGCATGGGTGAGACGATCACATTGAAGACCTTCGCGGTGATCGTGATGGGCGGGATGGGCAACGTGCGCGGAACGCTCTTCGCTGGTTGGATGCTTGGCATTGCGGAGAGTCTGGTTGCCGGATCGATTGGCCTCGAGTACCGCGACAGCGTTGGGTTCATTGCGCTCCTTCTGATGCTGATGTTCCGGCCAATGGGGCTGTTCGCACCCAAAGCCCGGTTCTAAATGAAACGGCAATGTGTCGATTGAACCACTCCCGGCCCAGCCACTCTTTGGAAACTTAAACATGTCTACCACCCTCGAGACGATGGCCCCTGTGCCACGTCATCTGCCAGCCTTGCGCTGGGTTGGCGCGGTTACGGTGGTCGCCGCACTGGCGACCGCACCGCTCATGCTGGGCGGGTACTACCTGCACGCCCTGATCATCGCGATGATTTTCCTGCTGCCCGCGCACGGGCTGAATCTCATCCTCGGCTACACCGGCATGCTATCGCTCGCGCAGGGGGTGTTCTTCGGCATCGGCGCCTATGTGTCCGCGTTGCTGTCGCTGCATTTCAACACGCCGTTCGTGCTCAATTTCGTGGCGAGCGGCGTCGTAGCCGGGCTGATTGCGTTACCAATCGGCATTCCCGCGTTGCGGCTGCGAACTTATTCGTTCGTGATGTGCACGCTCGGCTTCGTCGTGATCGCAGAGACTGTTGCGAAGAACTGGATTAGCGTGACTCGCGGCGACATGGGGCTTGCGGGCGTGCCTTCGCCGTCGTTTCACGTCGGCGGATTCGACCTGGTTGTCAATTCGATTCCCGCCTACTACTACCTCGCGCTTGTGATTGCCATTGTCGCGACGCTCGCCTTCTATGCGCTCATCAAGTCCCCCGCCGGGAGTTGTATGGTGGCGATTCGTGACAACGAAACCCTGGCGGCATCTTTCGGCATACCGACCTGGACCTACAAGCTGGTCGTCTTCATGTTAAGCGCGCTGTTCGCCGGGTTGGGTGGAAGTCTCTATGCGCACTATATGACGGTGGTGAGCCCACTGGTTTTCCAGATGTATTACTCGACGACGATTCTCGTCATCGTGCTTGGCGGCGGAGTGGGGCGGGTGCCGGGTGCCGTCATCGGCAGCATTCTGTTCGTGGCGCTATCCGAAGCGCTACGGATCACGCCGGAACTGCGCATGATCATCTACGGGTTCGTGCTGCTCCTGCTGGTTTTCGTCGTACCACACGGCATTGCTCCGGTGCTGGACCGCGGTCTGGAGCGGCTCGCCCGGATCCGCTTCGACGTGCGCGGGGAGGTCCGTCATGACCGCTGATCGCGATGTGCTCCTGAGCGTCGAAGGCCTACGAAAGAAATACGGCGGCGTGCTCGCTTTACGCGGCGTCGACTTCAAGATACGGCGTGGCGAGGTCTGCGGTCTGATCGGACCGAACGGCTCCGGCAAGTCGACGCTGTTCGATTGCTGCACCGGTCTGCAGCGCAGCGACGGCGGCAAGGTTGTCATGAACGGCCACGACATTACGAAGTGGTCGATGAGTCGCATCGTTCGCGAAGGGCGTTTGCTGCGAAGTTTCCAGAAGACCGTCGTCTTCCCTAGCCTGAATGCGGAAGAGAACCTGGTACTCGCGGGGCAGATGGCGAGTTTCCCCGGGATACTCTCGACGTTTTCGCTTGGCCCCGCCGCCAGGCGGCGCTTGCGCCGCCTGCGGGAACGGGCTGCCGAACTTATCGAAATCTCGGGGCTGCAGCGGGTCGCGCGGTTGCCTGCCGGGAATCTCTCTGGCGGTCAGCAGAAGCTGATCCAGTTCGCGTCGATGCTGATGCCGGAACCCGAATTGATTCTGCTTGACGAGCCGCTTGCCGGCATCAATCCGGTGCTGATCGAAAAGGTGATCAACAGCATTCGCGAAGCGAACCGTCGTTTCGGTGTGAGCTTCGTTGTGATCGAGCACAACACCGACGTGCTGATGGATCTATCGCACAGGGTGATCGTACTGCATCAGGGGGGGAAGCTCGCCGATGGCGAACCCGAGGAAATTGTCCGGAATCCGCAGGTCATTGAGGCCTATCTGGGAGTGTGACGACGATGCTTGAAATCGAAGGACTGCGTGCAGGGTATGGCCATCTGGAAATCCTCCAGGGAGTCGACCTGCGGATCAAACAAGGCGAGTTCGTCACGTTGCTCGGGCCGAACGGCGCGGGCAAATCGAGCTTGCTGAAAACCTTGTACGGCATGACGACCCACAAGGGTGGGACGATCCGCTGGAAAGGGACGGAGCTGGCGGGCAAGCGTCCACGCGCCTTCCTGTCGCAAGGCATTGCCTACGTGCCGCAAGGCCGCTGCAATTTTCCGCTGATGACGGTTGAAGAAAACCTGGAGATGGCGGCGTACACGGTACGCGATGCGAAGACCCACGCCGAAAGGGAGTACGTCTACGAGTTGTTTCCTGTTCTGCGCGACCGGCGGAATCAATTTGCAGGAAATATGTCCGGCGGCGAACAGCAGTTGCTGGAAATGGCGATGGCGGTGCTGCGCCGTCCGGAAATCCTGCTGGTGGACGAACCATCGGTCGGGCTTTCGCCGCAGGCGGTGACGCTCGTATTCAACGAACTCAAGCGTCTGCACGAAGGGGGCCGAACCATCCTGCTGGTTGAGCAGAACACCCGCAAAGCGATGGAAACGGCCGAGCGCGCGGTGGTACTCCGTCTGGGCAAGGTGATCTGGGACAGTCCGGTTGGCGATCTAAGTCAGGCGAAGCTCGGCGAGCTCTTCATGACAGGACACGGTCTCGGCGACCAGCAGGCGACCCTAGCGCCCGGCTGGGGACGGCTCAGCAACGGCGAACAGGCAGGTTGACTTAAGTATTAACGATTTTTCAGTGATGGTCCGACAGGGCGACATGACATAAGGAACAGGAAAGATGAAGCTGGCATTCGATACGGGCGGTACGTTCACCGACTTCGCGATGGCGGACGACAAGGGAAACATTCTTCTGCACAAGGTGCTAAGCACACCTGATGATCCAGCGCGCGCCGTGCTGCAGGGCATCGACGAGCTGCTGGTGCGGGTAAGTGGCGGCGGCCGGGGCAATGGCGCGCCGCAAGTGCTCGGCGCGACGACGGTCGTGACCAATGCGGTGCTGGAGCGAAAAGGCGTGGAAACCGCCTTCATCACGACCGATGGCTTTCAGGACATGCTCCGTATTCGCACGGAAGGGCGTTACGATCTGTACGACCTTAACATCCAGTATCCGGAGCCGCTCGTCTCTCGTGACCTGTGCTTCGGTGCGGACGAGCGAGTGACGGCGGATGGTGTGATCGTACGCTCGCTGAATGAGCTCCAGGTGCAGGATATTGCCATTCAGCTCCGTGATGCCGGCATCCGATCGGTGGCGGTCTGCCTGCTGCATGCCTATAAATATCCTGGGCACGAGCAGCGTGTGCTCGAACTCTTCAACAGCGTCGCACCGGAGATCGCGGTGTCGCTGTCGTCTTCCGTCTGCCCCGAGGTTCGCGAGTTCGATCGCGCATCGACCACGGTCGCCAATGCGTACACGCAGCCGCTGATGGTCCGTCACGTCGACCACCTCGAACGTGAGCTGTCTAAACGCGGCATCGAGCGGCAACTGTTGTGGATGACATCGAGCGGCGGCGTCGTGCCGAGCTCGACTGCGGCGAGAGTGCCGGTGCGGCTGATCGAATCCGGGCCAGCCGCCGGCGCAGTGGCCGCTTCGGACTATGCGCGCACGGCAGGCGAGGAGAGCGTGCTGTCGTTCGACATGGGCGGTACGACTGCCAAGCTTTGCCTGATTCCGAACGGACAGCCGATGATCGCCAATGAACTGGAAGTCGCCCGCTACGAGCGGTTCCGGAAGGGCAGTGGTTTCCCGCTGAAGATCCAGTCCATTCACATGATCGAGATCGGCGCTGGTGGCGGCAGCATCGCATCGCGCAGTCAGCTGGGATTGCTGGCGGTCGGTCCGCGTAGCGCGGGCGCGGCGCCCGGCCCCGCCTGTTATGGCCGGGGCGGCACCGAGCCGACTGTGACGGACGCCGATCTGCTGCTCGGCTACGTGGACGAGCACTCGTTCCTTGGTGGCGACTTCGCGCTCGACCGCGCTGCGGCGAAGGCCGCGATGTCGCATCTGGCTGATCGACTCGAGATCAGCGCCGACCGTTGCGCGTGGGGGATCCACGACATGGTTAACGAAAGCATGAGCAAGGCGGCTGCAATGCAGGCGACGGAAAGCGGCGTCGATCCGCGCGCGCTGCCGCTGATCGCGTTCGGCGGCGCGGGTCCGGTGCACGCGTATGGTGTCGCGCGCAAGCTCGGGATCGGCAAGGTCATCTGCCCGCTGGGTGCTGGCGTAACGTCGGCAATCGGTCTGCTGGGCGCTCCGGTGGCATCCGATCTTTCTGCGAGCCGTCCGCTCGCACTCGCGTCGTGGGATCCAGCGCTGATCCATGCGGTGCTCGATCCGCTCGTCGAACAGGGACGCGAAGTGGTGCTCGCGAGCGGCGTTGCGTCCGCAGACATCACGGCGACCTTTACCGTGGATATGCGGCACGTGGGCCAGGGCCACGAGATTTCGGTCGGGCTGCCGGAGCGGGACTTGGCATCCGACGGGTTCGTCGAGGAACTGCTCGCGCGATTCTATGCAGCGTATGAATCGCTGTACGGCCGCACGGTGGCGGGCTCGCCAGTCGAGGTTATTACGTGGCGCGTGCGCGTCAGCGGTCCACGCAGCCACGTTACCGCTGGCCGCATCGGCGGTACGGGTGCCGCAACGAAAGATCCGCTCAAAGGTACGCGTTCGGTGTTCTTCGACGAACTCGGCACATACGTCGACACGCCCGTGTACGATCACTACGCGCTAACGCAGGACCGGCAGATTCAGGGCCCCGCGATCATCGAACAACGCGAGTCGACGGTGGTCGTCGGCCCGAGCGCGACGGCTTCGGTCGACGCACAGCAAAATCTGATCATGCTTCTTGCTTGAGGAAGGAATACGTCATGCCCATCCGCAACCCCGATTTCAACGACCCGATCACGCTGCAGGTGATGTGGGATCGACTCGTTTTCATCGCCGACCAGGCGGACAGCGCGCTGGGGCGCACCGCCTTCTCGCCAATCGTGCGCGAAAACCACGACTACGTGACGGTGCTGCTCGATGCGAAAGGCCGCGCACTGTCGCAGTGCACGTGGTCGATTCCGGTGTTCATCACGTCGCTGCCGATGGCGGCGCAGAATTACTTCCTCAAGGCGTTTCCGCCAGAGACGCTGGAGCCGGGCGATATCCTGGCCACGAACGATCCGATGATCGGCACCGGCCACCTGCCGGACCTTGTGATGCTGACGCCGATCTTCCGAAACGGGACAATCGTCGCGTACGCCGGCAGCATTGCGCATTTGCCCGACATCGGTGGACGGCCACAGTCGCCCGATTCGACCGACATGTTCGAGGAAGGCATCCGCCTACCGATCCTGAAGCTCTTCAAGGCCGGCAAGCCTAATGAAGACGTGTTCGCGGTGCTGGAGGCGAGCGTGCGTCTGCCGCATGAAGTTCGCGGCGACATCCAGAGCATGGTCGCGGCTAACGACGTGATCAACCGCGAACTGACGCGCTTCATGGACGAATACGGTCTCGACGATCTCGAGGGCCTTGGCGCGGCGATCTATGGCCGCTCGGAGCGCTTCATGCGCCGTGCGATCGCCGCGTTGCCGAACGGCAAATACGGTGCGGAAGTAATGCTCGACGGCTTCGAGAAAGACGTGCAACTGAAGGTCAGCGTCGAGATCCGCGACGAGTCGATTCACATCGACTATGACGGAACGTCGCCGGAAGTGGCGCGTGGCATCAACGTGATGCCACACTATCGAGTGGCGCACAGCGTGTATGCGTTGAAGTGCCTGCTCGATCCGGATACGCCGAACAACGAAGGCTGCATGCTCCCAATCACCGACGAAGCGCCGGCGGGCTGTATCCTGAACCCGGGTCGCACAGCTGCGGGCAGCGCGCGCAATCTGATCGGCCACGTGATTCCGAGCCTCATCTTCCGCGCGCTTCAGGATGTGCTGCCGGAACGCGTACAGGGCGATAGCGGCGGTGCGCCGATCTGGGGCGTCAATTGCCAGGGGCAACGCGAAGACGGGAGCGCGTACGGCAGCATCCAGAATTTCCACGGGGGCCAGGGCGGTCGCGCGACGGTGGATGGCAACGATACCCTCAGCTTCCCTTCGAACTGCAAGGTGACGCCGGTCGAAATGTACGAGATCGCAGTGCCGGTCCTCACCGAGCGCAAGGAGCTGATTCCCGATTCGGGCGGTGCCGGCAAATATCGCGGCGGTCTCGGCCAGCGCGGCGTGCTGCGCAATCTCTCGACGCGCCCGATGAATATCTATCTGAGCACCGAACGCGTCAACCATCCGTGCTTCGGAGTGGTCGGCGGAAAGTCCGGTCGCGCGGGCGCCGTGCTGCTCGAGGGTCGGGCCGCATTTCCGAAGGGGAAGATGGTTCTCGAGCCGGGACAGCAGCTGGTGCTCGAAATGCCGGGCGGTGGCGGTTGGGGTAATCCAGACGATCGACCCCACGAGCTGATCGAACGCGACCTGCGGGAAGGCCTGGTCACCGCAGCTGGTGCAAAGTCGGACTACGGCTACGCGAATCCGGTTACCGGCAGTGCGGGTACGTCCGGCAAGGGGCAATAAATGCGTGCGCTCGACGGACAGATTGCGATCGTCACGGGCGGCGGTTCGGGCATTGGCCGCTCGACCGCGCTCCGACTTGCCGCCGAAGGCGCGCGGGTCGTTGTTGTCGGCCGGCGGCTGGACGCGCTCGAAGCGGTGGCGCGTGAGGTCGGTGTGGCGGGCGGTCAGGCATACGCTCGCCAGGTCGACCTGCAGAAGCGGGCCGAAATGATTGACATGGTGCGCTGGGTGGAAGCGGAGCTCGGCACCGTCGACATCCTCGTCAACAATGCGGGAGCATCGAGCCGGGTCCGAAATATCCAGTGGATCGACGAAGCGGACTGGGACTCGACCGTGTCGGTGAATCTGACCGCGGTCTACGTGCTGGTCCAGGCAGTGCTTCCGGGCATGCTAGCCCGCGGCGGCGGAACGGTGATCACCGTGTCGTCGCTCGCCGCGGTGCGCCCGAGCCTGCTCGGCGGTGCTCCCTACGGCGCCGCGAAAGCCGGCGTGCGCAACCTGATGACCTATCTGCACTCGACGTTTCGCAACAACCACATCCGCTCCACGACGATTCTGCCGGGCGAAGTCAACACGCCGATCATGGATACCCGCGTGCGCCCGCCAAGTGCCGAAGAACGCGAAGCGATGGTCAGTCCGGACGACGTCGCGCAGGCGGTTCTGCTGTGTTGCACCTTGCCGGCGCGTACCACGATCGAGGAACTCGTCATCAGCCCGACCTTGCAGCGCGACCAGGGACCGGACACGGAAATTAGCCGCTGGCTCGGCGCGCCCGATGGCGTCGCGCCCGCAAACTTATCAGGAAAGCAAGCATGAGCACAACGCTTAAGCAACGACTCGCGAACGGGCAGTCCGTTCTGATGGTGAACCCGAATCACGTTTCGGTGACGCTTGCCGAGAAGCTGACTCGCTCAGGCGTGGATTCGATCTTCGTCGACTGCGAACACGGTGCTGCAGGCTTCGATCAGCTTCAGTTGATTGCAAAAGCGGCTCGCTTCGGCGGCGGGTATACGATCGTGCGTCCGCAGAGCCAGGATCGTTCGACCATTACGCGTTGCCTCAACTGCGGCGCGGATGGCGTGATGGTCCCGCTCGTGCATACCGCCGACAGCGCGCGCGAAGTCGTTGCTACGATCCGCTATGCTTGCCCCGACGACTTCGAGAACCGGCTGGTCGTCGTGATGATCGAGTCGATGCAAGCCGTGGAGAATCTCGATGAGATCCTGAAAGTGGAAGGAATCGATGTGTTCTTCGTCGGCCCAGGCGATCTGTCCCAATCGATGGGCTATTCGCCGAACGTCGCGCCCGGTGCGCGCCGGCCGCAGCCGGTGCTCGACCTGGTCGACCGCACGCTGGGACGGATCCGTCTGGCTGGCAAGCATGCGGGCACGCTGGTGGTGAAGGAGAACGTCGAGCATCTGGTGAAGGCCGGCGCCCAGCTTCTGTACTACCACGCGGATCCATTCGTGGCGGATGGCGTGAAGCTGATGCGCGGGTTGTCCGGGCAAGCGGTGTAGCAGAAGAACCGGCGGCCGCAACCCGGCCGCGTCAATCGATCGGCGCGCCCGAATGAGCGGGCGCGCTTACGCCAACGAAACGCTGCTCGGCAACGAGATCGCTGACCAGCTGTGCAAGCGCGCCGCGCACTGCCTGCGCCGCTTCCGAGACCGGCAGGCTATCCGACACGCAGAGCGAAACCGTCGCGCGCAAGGTCGGTTCGATCAGGCGGCGGGTAAGTGGACGTTGGGTTTCAGAGAACGTGCTGGCGAGTGCCCACGGCAGAATGGTCGCGCCTAGTCCGGCTTCGATCGCGTCGCGCAACGTCGCTTCCGATTCGATTTCCGCCGCGACGAGCGGTCTGACTCCAGCATCCGCGAACGATTTCTCGATCATCTGCCGCAGGAAGTGTGTGCGTCCCGGCAGCAACAGTTCGACGCTCTCCAGCGCCGTGAGCGGAATGGCGCCGTCGATGTCCGGTGGCAAATCCATGTGAGGCGGGGCGATCAGGAAGAGTTCCTCATCGAGAAGCGGCTGCAACACCACGCCTTTGATGGGCTGAGACGCGTAAATGATCGCCATGTCCATGCGGCCGGTAAAGACCATCTCGCTTAACACGAGACCGAAATTGTCGTTGAGGAACAGGTTGATGTCCGGATAGTCGCGTCTGATCGCCTTGAGCAACGGGATTGACAGGATCGATGACGTCGTACTGTACGTCGCGAAGCCGACGCGCACATTGCCGGAAATCACATTGGCCGACCGTGCGACATCGATCTCGGCCTTGTCGAGCTGGTCGAGGATGGCAAGCGCATGTCGGTACAACTCTTTACCTGCGTGGGTTGGCTGCACACCGACGTTGGTACGGATCAACAGCTTCTGTCCGAAGTGCTTCTCCAGGAGATTGACGTGCTGACTTAGCGCGGGTTGCGCGATATGCAGATGGCTTGCCGCGCCCGAGAGGCTCTCCAGCTCGATGGCCGCGACGAAGCTCTTCAACAGTTTGAAGTTGATGGTCATGAATTCTGCTCCGTCGCTTTGCGATGGCATCGAACCTCATCAGAACTGGCGCACGTCCCGCCGTCCAGCGACAGGTTCGATATCAGGTCGAGGAGAATCTGCTGAACCGCGACCGCCGGTTCCGAAAGCGGAAGATGGTCGGACACGCAGATAGATAGCGGTGCTTCGATTCTCGGCGCCACAATGCGGCGCTGGACGCCGTCTCCCGCGTTCGCGATGATGCGGGCCGCCGACTCCGGCAGGATGGTGGCGCCAATCCCTTCGCGGATTGCCGCGGAGAGGGGCGATGCCGATTCGATCTCGGCCACGATGCGCGGCCTCACTCTCGCGATATTCAGCGCGTCGTCGATGTACTTGCGAAGGTAGTTATAGGGGCTCGGCAGCATCAGGTCGACATCCTGCAGCATCGAGAGCGGTATCGGACCCACGGGCATGGTCATGTCGCGAGGCGTGACCAGAAACAGCTCTTCGCCTTTCAGGCGCCGGAAGGACAGTCCATGTGACGCATGGTCGCCATAGAGCACCGCCATGTCCATGCGGCCGTTTATGATCAATTCGCTGAGCGTCGTGCCGAAACTTTCGTTCAGGTAAAGAAGGATGCCGGGATGCTGCGCGCGAACCGTCTTCAGCAATGGTAGTGACAGCGCCGATGCGGCGGTTCCCGGCGCGAGACCGATGGCGACCTTGCCGACAAGCGAGTCGTCCCGCTTGTCCATATCGCTGCGCGCCTGCTCGAGTTGGCGAAGCACGATCTGCGCATGACGGTATAGCGTCAGGCCGGCCTCGGTAGGGGTCACGCCACGCTTTGTGCGAATGAGAAGCTGGTGACGGAACTCGCCCTCCAGAATCATGATCTGCTGGCTCAGGGCAGGCTGCGCAATATGGAGGATATCGGAGGCCTGCGTCAGGCTGCCCAGATCGACGATCTTCACGAAATACTTCAAACGTCTGAGGTTCACGGTCGTCCGTCCTGCGATTTGCGCATCATTCGACAATCGATGCCTGGAATCGTAAGGCATACGGCGGCGATCCGACATCCGGAAAAATAATAAGAATCGCCAGCCGGGGCGACGCGATCGCGAGGGTCGGCAGCGGCGGACGGATTCGCACGCGTGACCCAGGTTCGCTGCATTTTGACGGGGTATGGGTATAAGCGAACGCGATTCCGCCAGAGCGAATCCATCTTTGTGCGAAGAATTTGGCCCGCTTACCTTTCTCGCATACCCAGCAGACAAGGAGCGAAGAGTGAGTTCTTCCCGTATCGCGGCGCGGATGCAGCGCATCAAGACATCGCCGAGCAGCGCCGCTGCCGATCGCGTCGCGGAACTGCGTCGCCAGGGCCGTGCGATCATCAACCTCGCCATCGGCGAACCTGACTTTCCGACTCCCGTGCATATCAGACGGGCAGCCGCCGAGGCGATCGAGCGTGGCGAGACCCGCTATACCCAGACGGCCGGAACCATTGCGCTTCGCAGCGCAATCGCCGAAAAGCTTGCGCGTGAGAACGATCTGCGCTTCGACCCGAAGCAGATCATCGTCACATGCGGCGCGAAGCACGCGATCTTCAACGCGCTGTCCGTTTCGGTCGAGGCGGGCGATGAAGTTCTGATTGCCGCGCCGTATTGGGTCTCGTACCCTGATATGGTGGTCGCGTGCGAAGGCGTGCCGGTCATTCTGCCGTGCAGCGATTCCGCCGGCTTCAAAATGACGCCAGAGCTGCTCGAGTCGGCCATCACCGCTCGCACGCGGTGGCTCATCCTGAACTCGCCGAGTAATCCTACCGGGGCTTCGTACACAGCCGAAGAGTTGAGAGCATTGGCGAATGTTCTGTTGCGACATCCCAACATCCTCGTCCTGACTGACGACATCTACGAACATATCCGTTACGACACTGAGGGTAATCCCCATATCGCGGCGATCGAGCCCGCGCTTCGCGACCGGACGGTGGTGGTGAACGGCGTTTCGAAGACCTACGCGATGACGGGTTGGCGAATTGGTTATGCGGCTGGGCCTTCCGACATCATCGCCGCAATGGACACGCTGCAATCGCAGTCGACCAGTTGCGCTTCATCCGTCAGTCAGGCCGCTGCACTTGCTGCGCTGCAGGGACATCAGGGCAGCGTTGCCGAAGCCGTACAGATCTACCGCAAGCGCCGCGACCGGGCAGTGGCGCTGCTCAACGCGATACCTGAGTTGAGCTGCGCAGCGCCAGCGGGTGCCTTCTATCTGTTCGTCAAATGCGCGGGCGTTATCGGAAAGCAGACGCCAGCCGGCGACTTTATCGGTAGCGACAGCGACTTTGTGCTCTATCTGATCGAATCGGCTGGCGTCGTGGTCGTCGCGGGATCGGCATATGGCGTGCCGTCCTATTTCCGGATGTCGATCGCGACCGGTATCGGCGTGATCGAAGAAGGCTGCGAAAAGATCGGCAAAGCGGTAAGCGAACTGGTGTGATGCGGTGCCATGAGGTGGCCACGCAGATCGGAATGCCGATGCCGGTCGCGCGTGTGTCGTACCGCGCCTGACCGGATGTCGTGTGTAGTAGCGTGATTCATCCATAAACATGCAGGGGAAAACATGAAAGACAAATTATTAGTATTACTGATTGTTGGGGCGTTTTCGTCAATCGCCTCTGCGCAGTCCAGCGTGACGCTGTACGGCGTTCTCGATGTCGGCATACGGATGGATACCCATCAAACGGCAAACGGTGGCAAGCTATTCACGATGGGCAATGGGGGGATGCTGTCGAGCAATCGATGGGGAATTCTTGGAAGCGAAGACCTTGGTGGAGGCATGAAAGCGTTCTTCCGGCTCGAGTCGGGCTTCACACCTAACACTGGCGCGCTGCAGCAGGCGACGCCTGCTGGCGCCCCGCGCATCTTCGGGCGGTCTGCCTATGTTGGGTTGTCGAACAACTACGGGTCGGTAACGCTGGGGCGTCAATATACGCTGATTCACGAAACTGTCGCGTCCAACGACGTCTTCCAACTGGCGAACTATTCGCAAACCTACGCGTTCCAGGCAGCCGGCGAAACCGGTGGTGCGCGGCTGGACAATTCAATACGTTATACGTCGCCGCAGTTTGCTGGCTTCACCATCCGAGGACAATACACTCTCGGCGGAGTAGCCGGAGACTTCCATCATGCCTCTTCGCCGGAGATCTCGTTCACCTATGCGAGTGGCCCGCTCACGGTGAACGGCGCGTACGTCGTGATCAACGACATCGGCGGATTGACACCGGCCACCTCGACGTACGGCAGCACGTACTACGGCATCACGATTCCGGACAGCAAGCAGAAGGCTGCCGCGATTGGGGCGACGTACGCGTTCTCGAAATTCACGCTATACGCAAACTACATCTATAGCCACGTCTCGCCGGCCGACTACAAGAACAATTCGTTTTCCGTGGCGGGCGACTATTTCGTCACGCCGAGCTTCGATATCCGTCTGCCGGTATACTTCGATTTCCTGCACCATGCAGGCACGAGCGGCGCCCGCATCACAACCGGTCCTGTGTTCGACTATTTCCTGAGCAAGCTGACGGATGTCTACGCTGGATTCGACTACAACCACTTCACCGGCGCATGGACGACGCTCGCATCGAATTCGAGCTTCACGATGCCAATCCACGGTTATAACAGCGTACTCGAAACGTACGTCGGTTTGCGGCATAAGTTTTGAGCAGGTGCAGGTACTTTGAGGAGGGTGGCGCAAACGCGCTGTTAGGCGGCCAGGAATTTTGAATTCCGAGGCCGCTTTTTTTTGCGATCAATGCCGCTGCGTGACCAGCATCGGCAAACGCCTATCAGGCGGGCATTAACCAATCCATCGCGGCCCGAAGCTGCTGGGTTTCGCAATCGCTGGCGGATAGGCTCAGGACACCGGGCTCGCCCGCTGGCGACTCGAGCGTCGCGAACTGGTTCGCTACCAGACGGGCGGGGAAGGTATGGTTGCTGCGAAGGGAGACCCGCCTGTGCGCAGTCTGTTGGTCGAGTTCCAGAAACACGATCTTCAGGCCCGGAATCATGGCTCTGAGCGCGGATCGATACTCAGTCTTCAGCGCGGAGCAAGAGAGCACGACGTTCGTGGTTTGCGATGCACCTAGGCTACCCAGACGAATCAGCCAGGGCATACGATCGTCGTCGTTCAGTGCGATGCCGTTGCGCATCTTGTCCTGGTCCGCGGCAGAGTGATGATCGTCGCCTTCGATGAACACCGCTCCGATTGCGACGGAGAGGCTGGCTGCCAATGTCGATTTTCCGGATCCGGAGACGCCCATCACCAGTACCCTGATCACTGAGGCACTGCCGCCGTGTTCGCCAGGGCCTGTCATTCGGGCAAGTCCCATGATTGCAGGACCTCTCGATTCACAGGGGTGGGCGGCATCCGTGTGGACGCGTTCGGTGACAAAGCGGCGATCAGGTTGTCGGTGGCCAGCGACGCCATCGCGTGCCGCGTCGCCACGGAGGCGCTGCCGATATGCGGTGTCAACACGACATTCGACGCATCGAGCAGATCGGGATGAACGCGAGGCTCACCCTCGAACACGTCGAGACCGGCCGCCGCGATTAGGTGTTCGTTCAGTGCGAGAGCAAGCGCGGCATCGTCGACTACTCCGCCACGAGCGATGTTGACGAGCGTGGCCGTACGCTTCATTAACGCGAGCTCCCGCGTTGCTATCGCATGATGCGAACTCTTCGAGTACGGAACGACGATGATCAGGTGGTCGCTTTCGCGCAGCAGCGTGTCTTTGTCGACGTAATGCGCGCGATGGCTCGCTTCGACTTCGGGGGCGAGCCTTGAGCGGTTGTGGTAGATCACGCGCATATTGAAGCCGAACGCGCCCCGGCGCGCAATCGCCTGGCCGATGCGCCCCATGCCGAGGATGCCGAGGGTCGTGCCGTGAATATCCGACCCGACGAACATGTCGTAACGTCCGGTGAGCGTCCAGTCGCCTCGTCGAACGAAGTGCTCGGATTCGGTGATGCGGCGCGCGGTTGCCATTAACAGCGCGAATCCGAAGTCGGCCGTCGTATCCGTCAACACGTCGGGCGTATTTGTTACCAGAACGCGGCGAAGCGTGCAGGCTTCCACGTCGATGTTGTTGTAGCCAACGCCGATGTTGCAGACGGCGCGCAGTTTCGGACATGCATCCAGCAAGGTTCCATCGATGCGGTCGCTTCCGTGAACGACGGCGCCCGACCGGTTCTGCAGACGCCGGATGAGTTCGGGTTGGCTCCATATCGTATCGCTCGGGTTGTCGAGCACGTCGAAATGCTCGCGCAAGCGATCGGTGATACTCGGAAAGGTGGCGCGCGTGACGAGCACGGACTCCCGCATGATGGTTCTCCTGGTTGCTTGTGTTGAGACGGCTGGCATGTCATGCCGGCGCAGAAATGCGACTCTTGCGCGTAGCAGCCTACCGTCGGCTGTGCGGATCGGCCAAGACTGATTCGCTTTAGCCCGATAACGGATTTTTATGGCGTTGGCGGTTATCCGAGGCCGCTTCAGGAGCGTGTGCCGATGCGTAGTGCGCGCGAAAGATGACAGCCATAAGGGTTCGCTATTCCGTTAGAGGAAATAGGTCTTTGTGCTTCCCGCTTGCATCGATGTACGCTCGCGCTCGTCCATCAATGGAGGAACGCATGAAAATCGGCATCCCTGCCGAGACGCGGGTGAACGAAACCCGCATCGCCGCGACGCCCGAAACGGTCAAGAAGTACGTGACCCAGGGCCACCGGGTCACGATCCAGAGCGGCGCCGGCACCGGCGCCAGCTTTCCAGACGATGCCTTCACGGCCGCCGGCGCGGAGATCGTCGACGCGGCGAGCGCATTCGGCGCGGATCTCGTCCTGAAGGTCCAGTCGCCGACCGACGCCGAGTTGCCGCTGCTTAAACGCGGCGCGACGCTGGTCGGCATGCTCGATCCGTTTAATACCGAAAACTCATCAAAGCTGGCAGCGGCGGGCGTCACGGCGTTCGCTTTAGAGGCCGCGCCGCGCACCACGCGCGCGCAGAGCCTCGACGTTTTGAGCTCGCAGGCGAATATCGCAGGGTACAAGGCGGTCCTACTGGCCGCCACGCTTTATCCGCGCTTCATGCCGATGCTGATGACCGCGGCCGGCACCGTGAAAGCCGCGCGTGTGCTGATTCTCGGCGCGGGTGTGGCGGGCCTGCAGGCGATCGCGACCGCCAAGCGCCTGGGCGCGGTGATCGAAGCCTCCGATGTGCGTCCCGCGGTAAAGGATCATCTTCGTGCTGGCGATCTACGTCGGCTACCACGTGGTCTGGAACGTCACGCCCGCACTGCACACGCCGCTGATGGCCGTGACCAATGCGATCTCGGCGATCGTGATCGTCGGCGCGATGCTTGCCGCGGGTCTCACGTTGGGCGCGCCCGGCAAGTTCTTCGGCACGCTCGCGGTCGCGCTCGCGGCGGTCAACGTGTTCGGCGGCTTTCTCGTCACCCGGCGAATGCTGGAAATGTTCCGCAAGAAAGAGCCGAAGAAACTCATCGCTGACAAGACGGCCAAGGAGAACGCGTAATGAGTCTGAACGTCGTCACGCTGCTTTATCTGGTCGCGTCGGTTTGCTTCATTCAGGCGCTCAAGGGGCTGTCGAATCCGAAGACGGCGCGCGTCGGCAATACCTTCGGCATGGTCGGGATGGCGATTGCGATCCTCACGACCATCGCGCTGATCGCGAAACAGGCCTCGGCGCTCGGCTCGAACCTCGGTCTCGGGCTCGGACTGCTGCTGGTCGCGCTGGTGATCGGCGGCGCGGTCGGCGCGTTCGTCGCCGCGCGCGTCGAGATGACCAAGATGCCCGAACTGGTCGCGGCGATGCACTCGCTGATCGGTCTCGCGGCGGTCTGCATCGCGTATGCGGTGGTGTCGGAGCCGGCCGCGTTCGGGCTCGGCGATCCGGACTATCCGATCCCGGGCTTCCTGCCGTTCGGCAATCGCATCGAGCTGTTCATCGGCACGTTCGTCGGCGCGATCACGTTCTCGGGCTCGGTGATCGCGTTCGGCAAGCTGTCGGGCAAGTACAAGTTCCGGCTCTTCCAGGGCGCGCCGGTCGTGTACAGCGGTCAGCATCTGATCAACCTGATGCTCGCCATCGCGATGCTCGGCTTCGGCATCATCTTCTTTCTCACGCAGGCGTGGCTGCCGTTCATCATCATGACGATCATCGCGTTCGTGCTCGGCGTGCTGATCATCATCCCGATCGGCGGCGCGGACATGCCGGTGGTCGTGTCGATGCTGAACTCGTACTCGTACTCGGGCTGGGCGGCGGCGGGCATCGGCTTCTCGCTGAACAATCCGATGCTGATCATCGCGGGGTCGCTCGTCGGCTCGTCGGGGGCGATTCTGTCGTACATCATGTGCCGCGCGATGAACCGCTCGTTCTTCAACGTGATTCTCGGCGGCTTCGGCAACGATGCGGGCGCGGCGGTGGCCGGCGGCACGGCGGAGCAGCGTCCGGTGAAATCCGGTTCCGCCGACGACGCGTCGTTCATGCTCGGCAACGCCGAGACCGTGGTGATCGTGCCGGGTTACGGGCTGGCCGTGGCGCGCGCGCAGCATGCGTTGAAGGAGCTGACCGACAAGCTGGTCGAGAAGGGCATCGAGGTGAAGTACGCGATTCACCCGGTGGCCGGACGGATGCCGGGACACATGAACGTGCTGCTCGCCGAAGCCGAAGTGCCCTACGACATGGTGTTCGAAATGGACGACATCAACGGCGAATTCGGCCAGGTCGACGTGGTGCTGGTGCTCGGCGCGAACGACGTGGTGAACCCTGCCGCGAAGAACGATCCGAAGTCGCCGATCGCGGGGATGCCGATCATCGAGGCGTACAAGGCGAGGACGGTGATCGTCAACAAGCGCTCGATGGCGGCGGGCTACGCCGGGCTCGACAACGACCTGTTCTACATCGACAAGACGATGATGGTGTTCGGCGACGCCAAGAAGGTCATCGAGGACATGGTGAGGACCATCGAGTGAGCCATAAGCGGCCGCGATAGCCCTATAGGGCTTTTGTCTTTGCCGGCAAAGCGGATCGTCGCTACAGTATCTGAACTCTTCCTGTTTTTACCATCACAGGCGGTCATCATGGATGCACTTGTCATACACGCGCCGTTGGATCTTCGTATCGAGGACGTACCCACGCCGGAACCGGGCGAGCATCAGCTTCTGGTCAGGGTTCGCGCGGGCGGCATCTGCGGCTCCGATCTTCACTATTTCAACCACGGCGGATTCGGCACTGTGCGGATTCGCGAGCCGATGGTGCTGGGCCACGAAGTATCCGGCGTCGTCGAGCGGACTGGGCCACTCGTCACGGACATGGCGGCTGGAATTCGCGTCGCAATCAGTCCGAGCCGGCCGTGCGGCCTGTGCCGATACTGCCAGCAAGGTCTGCAGAATCACTGTCTCGACATGCGCTATTACGGCAGCGCGATGCGAACGCCGCATGTACAAGGTGCATTTCGCCAGGAAATCGTCGTCGACCGTTCGCAGGCGCATGTCGTGGCCGACACGTTGAGCGACGCCGAGGCAGCGATGACTGAGCCGTTGTCCGTCGCGCTGCACGCTGTTCGCCGGGCGGGACCCATGCTCGGCAAGAACGTGCTGGTCACCGGCTGCGGCCCTATCGGTGCGTTGATTGTGGCCGCTGCGCGCCGGGCCGGTGCCGCGAAGATTGTCGCGACCGATGTCAGCAGCTTTCCTTTGGAGGCTGCGAAGAAAGTCGGTGCGGATATCACGCTGAATGTCGCCGAGTCGCCGGATGCGCTGCAGCCGTTCGCGGCCGACAAAGGCAGTTTCGACATATTGTTCGAAGCCAGTGGCAATGCAGCGGCATTGCGAAGCGCGTTCGACGTCCTTAAGCCGCGTGGCATCGTGGTTCAGGTAGGGCTCGCCGGCGAAATCTCACTGCCGATCAATGTGATCGTCGCGAAAGAATTCGACCTGCGTGGCGCATTCCGTTTTCACGAGGAGTTCGCTGTGGCCGTGGAACTGCTGAATAAAGGACTGGTCGACGTCAAGCCCCTGATCACGGGCATCTTCCACTACAAGGAATCGCTGCGAGCGTTCCAGACCGCAGGCGATCGGTCGCAGTCGATGAAGGTACTGATGACGTTCGAATAGGATGCGTGACATCTAGGGCCTTCCAGGGAGTCAATTTGAAATCCAACCTGACAATGTTTAGTCTCGCAGGCCGTCGTGCCTTGATAACCGGTTCGAGCACGGGGATCGGCTTTGCTCTCGCGCAGGGACTGACTGGCGCCGGGGCCGAAGTCGTTCTGAATGCGCGCAACGAGAAACGTCTAGCGGAGGCGGTCGATCGGCTCCGCGACGCGGGGGCTACGGCCCATGCGGCAAGTTTCGACGTCACGAACCCGGAGGATGTCGACGCGGCTATCGAGGACATCGAGAGCCGGATTGGTGCTATCGATATCCTCGTGAACAATGCAGGTATGCAGCGGCGGGCACCACTGGAAGCGTTCACCCATCGGCAATGGGAAGAACTGATGAAGACGAATGTGGAAAGCGTCTTCCTGGTTGCGAAAGCGGTTGCTCGACACATGATTGCGCGCAAGCGCGGCAAGATCATCAATATCTGTTCGGTCCAGAGCGAACTCGGCCGGCCCAATATCGCTGCCTATACCGCTAGCAAGGGTGCGGTCAAAATGCTGACCAAGGGTATGGCGATCGATTGGGGAAAACACGGAATCCAGGTGAATGGCCTGGGGCCCGGGTACTTCAAGACAGAGTTGACTCAGGCGCTGGTCGAAGACGAGAAATTTTCCAGCTGGCTGATTTCGCGCACCCCTTCGCGACGCTGGGGCAATGTCGAGGATCTAACTGGAGCCGCGGTCTTTCTGGCCGGTGATGCGTCCGATTTCGTGAACGGCCATATTCTTTACGTCGATGGAGGCGTTACTGCAACGCTTTGAGCGATCCAATATCCGAAGTTGACCGAGACGTTGAAGGGGGACCGGCAGACCGTGCTCGCGGTTTACGACTTTCGCCTGAGTGTTGACGTTCACCAGAATTAACCCAAGAGGATGCGGACCAAATCTTGGACTGCTTTGGAGGTAGTCCATGTATTCATACGAAGAGCGCGTTCGGGCGGTCTAGCTGTACCTGAAACTTGGGAAGCGCATCAAGGCGACCATTCGCCAATTGGGTTACCCGAAGAAGAATTCTCTCAAGGCGTGGTGTGAGGAATTCGAGAAGAGTGGCAATCTGCAGAAGGGTATGCTCATGTAAAGCCGAAGTACTCAGAAGAGCAGAAGAACATAGCACTCGAGCATTACATCAACCACGGGCACTGCTATCTCCACCCTCAGGGCATTAGGCTGTCCCTGTCGCCAGATACTGTCGGCTTGGGTTCGCGAGCGCTATCCGGAAACCAGGAAACGCGTGGTTGGCCACGCAGGCCGACCGGCCGCGTCATTGGCGTCCAAGCAGGTCGCGGTGTACGAACTGTCCACACGGGAAGGGAGTGCACAGGCGGTGGCGCGAAAGCTGGACGTCGACAGGGTGACGCTGTACAACTGGAAGAACCAGTTGCTCGGCCGAGAGCTCCTGCATCCATGAAACGCGACAAGGGATCACCCGCAGAGACGGATCGCGACGAACTGGAGCGGCAGGTCGAAGGCTCCGGCGCGACATTCGCAATCTGCAGCTTGAATACCACCTGTTGAAGAGGGCGAATGAACTCCTAAAAAACTGCCCCACGCGCTTGCCCGCGTCCCTCATGAATAGAAGCTCCGGACGAGTACACTGGATACACGCAGAGACAGTGGTCGTAAGCTTCTTGGAGGCATGAACCCCGTCAAAAAAACCTGGCCCAGGGGAAGCTGCGGACTTCTGTGGCGGCGTCTTCGGATGACCCCGTTTAGGAAATTGATCAATTCCGAGTTCCGTCCTGCGCCTGACTATCCAGGAGGTGGGCCATGGCCAGCGACCGAACACGATCCAAGCCCTCGGGGTTGCCGATCATTCATCCGTTTGCAGCCGGTATCGATATATCGGTGCGCGGTTCCACGTTGCCGCCGTGAGTCCCGACCTGTGCGACGAACCGGTGCAGACATTCCAGGCATTTACCGGCGACCTGCAACGCATGGCGGACTTGCCCGTCGCGACCGGCACAAAGACGGTCGTGATGGAGTCGACCGGCGTGTATCGGGTCGCCGCCTACGAGGTGCTGAAGTCCCGGGGTCTTGAAGTTGTTCTCGCCGATGCACGCGAGGCGCGCGCAGTTTCCGGCAGGAAGAGCGACGTCACGACGCACAATGGCCGCAGCGACTGCACGCGTGCGGGTTGCTACGGGCCAGCTTTCGGCCTGGCCGAGACATCGCGGAACTGCGCGCGTACCTGCGTTGTCGCGAAAAGCATACCGACTATGCCGCCGCGCATATCCAGCATATGCAGAAGGCGCTGACCTTCATGAAGATCCAGTTGTACAACGTGACCGCGACTATTGCGGGCGTCACCGGAATGCGGATCGTCCGCGAGATTGTCGCCAGCGAACGCGATCCGGACAGGCTGTCGGCGATGCGCGACGTCCGCTGCAAGGAAAGCCTTGAGACCATGCGTGATGCGCTGGTGGGCAACTACCAGCCCGAGCATGTATTCGCCCTGAAGGCGCTCGCGCTCTACGACTTTTACCAGCAGTGCATCGACCAGTGCGATGTCGAGATCGAACGCGCTGTCGCGATTCTCAATATCGCTCAGCCGATTCCGGAAGCACCGCTGCCGATTGCGAAGCATCGCAGCAAGATGCTCAGTGATCCAAACTTTGATGTGTGCACAGCCATGTACCAATTGGCGGGGACCGACCTGACGCAAATTCACGGCATCGACAATTGCTTGCGCTTTCGTGGATTTCCGTAAGCGCGCAAAAATACATTCGTGCCGCGCAGTGCTTGCTGCGCGATTTCCTCCTCAGCCGCAGGCTCGACCACTCCGAACACGATTCGCGCCGGCAATCCACCTTCCCATAAGCTGACAAGATCCTGCGCCGCTTCTGCCGGCGAGTCGAGCAACAGTTCATCACGCTCCGCGGCCTCTTTGAGAATGCTCGCGAGCGCCGCCACGGTCCGTCCCGTCCCCGCGTTGTAAAACCGGTGTCTGAGCGCCTGATCTCCGCTAGACATGGGCAGGGAGTGCGCGATGCCGGTCACGTGCACGTTGATCATGACTGTCAGGAACGCGGTCCCAATGTCCGTCAGTCGCTCCCGCAGTGGCAGCTTCTCGGAGCCGACGTACGATAAACCACGCGTCATCCGGTCCGACACACCGCGCACCACGTCCTCGAGCAACGCCTCTTTGTCGGCGAAATGGCTGTACACCGTCATCTTGGACACCCCAGCCTTCGCGGCGACATCTTCCATGGTGACCATGTCATAGCGCTGCTCGGCGAACAGGCTGGTTGCGGCTTCCACAATAGCTACCCGCTTGGCCGGATCTTTCGGCCGGCCGGCGCGGCTCACAGGCAAAGATTTCTGCACGAAACAATTCCTTTTTTGCAATTTATGTACGGAGGAGTATAGTATCTAACATATTGTACTCATGGGTATAGAAATAGATGCGCATGCCAAAGATCTACCAGTCCCTACATCTTAAGTGCACACCCCGACTATTCGAAGCGCTCGAGTATGTCGCCGCGCATGGGCCACTCGTGCTGGTTGCACTTGTGGCACTCGCCACGTCGCTCGCGGGCTGCGCGGTCGGGCCAGATTTCGCCGCGCCGGCCGCACCCGAGGCGGCGGCCTTTACGGAAAAGCCCGTCCCCACGCGCACTGTTTCTGCTGACACCACGGCGGGCGCGGCGCAAAAACTCTGGGCCGGACGCGACATTCAGGGTGACTGGTGGGCGCTGTTCCATTCGCCCCAGATAAATGCGCTGGTCGAACGAGCATTAAAGGCAAATCCTACGCTTGCCGCTGCGCAAGCGAGCTTGCGTGAGGCGCGCGAGAATACACGCGCGCAGCAGGGTACCTTCTTTCCGCAACTCAGTGCGAGTACGTCTGGTGAGCGGGAGCGCAACGCTCTACACGGCTCCGTGCCCTCCACGTATAACGTGATCAGCGGATCTCTCAGCGTGTCATACACGATCGATGCCTTCGGCGGCGTACGTCGGCAAGTCGAGCAACTGAATGCCCAGGCCGAGTATCAGCGTTTTGAGCTCGAGGCGACCGAACTGACACTGATCGCAAACGTGGTCAATGCGGCAATCAACGAAGCGTCGCTGCAGGCCCAGATCGATACTACGCACGACATCATCCGTGCGTATGCCGCCGCTCTCGACATTAACCGCCGCCGCTTCGAGCTCGGCGGAGTAAGTCAGGTGGACGTGCTGCAGCAGCAATCGCTGCTCGATGCGCAGACCGCCACGCTGCCCGGTTTGCAGAAGCAGCTCGAACAGCAGCGCAATCAGTTAGCGGTGTACCTGGGAGGCCTGCCGAGCGATTACACAGCGCCTACACTTGATCTCGCGAACCTTGTTTTGCCCGAAGATCTCCCGGTATCGCTACCCTCGAGTCTCGTCGCCCAGCGGCCCGACATTCAGGCCTACAGCGCACTTTTGCATTCGGCGACCGCGAGCGTCGGCATCGCGGTGGCGAACATGTTGCCGCAAATATCGCTGACGGGGAGTTATGGCCGCGACGGAAACAACTTTTCGAATCTCTTCAATCCCGCAGGGATCGTGTGGAGCATCGCCGCTAGCCTTACGCAACCGGTTTTCGAGGGGGGCACGCTGAAAGCGAGAAAGCGTGCTGCTGATGCAGCAGTCGATGTTGCCGCCGCCCAGTACAGCAGCACGGTGAATTCGGCGTTCCAGGACGTGGCAAATGCGCTGGTGGCAATCCACCGTGATGCCGAGACGCTCGCCGCCAACCTGGCGGCGCAAAAGACGGCGGCCGCAAGTCTCAAAGTCTCCGAGGCGCAATACCGTGCGGGCGGCGGCACCTATCTTAACGTATTGAGCGCCGAGCAATCCGATGAGAGTGCGCGCCTCAAGCTGATTTCCTCGCAGGCCACTCGTTACACCGATACCGTCGCGCTCTTTCAGGCGCTCGGCGGTGGCTGGTGGCATCGAAACGATGTCGATCCCAAAGTTGCGCAATGTTGCGGAGTGCTTTAACTCATGATCTCTCTTTCCACGCGTGTTGATACGCCAAATTCGCCTGCAGAACGGCAGCGGCCTCCCCGAACCATGCTTCGGCTCTTCCTTATGTTGCTCGTAGTGGGGCTACTGACCGCTGCGCTCATCGGATTTCATCTGTTCAAGAGCAATATCCTGAAGAAAGTCACGGGGACGATCCAGTCGCAGCAGGCGATCGTGTCGACTACATCTGCCGTCATGCAGCAGTGGCAGCCAACTATCAACGCTGTTGGATCGCTGCGGGCGTCGAAGGGCGCAGATTTATCGTTGGAAACAAGTGGTGTGATCGACCAGATCAACTTCGATTCCGGGCGCGACGTCGAGGCTGGAGCGGTTTTGTTACGCCTGCGTCCGAATGATGATCCTGCAAAGCTCGATCAACTGAAAGCCAGCGCCGACCTGAGCGAGATCAACTACAGGCGCGACCTACAGCAACTTGCCGCACGGGGCGTAGCGCAATCGACCGTGGACACCGATTCGAGCAACCTGAAGTCCGCGCGGGCACAAGTCGTAGCACAGCAGGCGCTGATGGGCGAGAAAGTCATGCGTGCGCCGTTCCGGGGACGTTTGGGCGTACGGCAGGTCGATGTGGGGCAGTACCTGCCAGCGGGCACGACAGTCGTTACGCTGCAGGCGCTCGACCCGATGTTCCTCGATTTCTATCTGCCACAGCAGACGTTGGGTCAGATTCGCGTCGGGCAGGCGGTATTGGTGACGGTCGATGCCTATCCGGGCAAGACGTTTACTGGCAAGGTGACGTCGATGAATTCCAAGATTGATGCCTCCAGCCGCATGCTGCAGGTCCGTGCATCGTTGGCTAACCCGGATGGCGCTCTACTGCCCGGTATGTTCGCCACCGCAGGCGTAACAAGCGGCGAGCCACAATCGCTCGTGACCATTCCGCAGACGGCCGTGGCCTACAATCCGTACGGCAGCCTCGTATATGTGGTACAGAGCGGCAAGGACGCACAGGGCAAATCGCAGGCAAGCGTGCGTCAGCAATTCGTGACGACCGGCGAAACACGCGGCGATCAGGTCAGCATCCTCAAGGGACTGAAGGCTGGGGATGTGATTGTCACCGCCGGGCAACTCAAGCTACACAACGATTCGCTTGTGCAGATTGATAACAGTGTGAAACTGACGAACGACGTCGCGCCTGTCCCGCAAGATCACTGAGAGGCATGGCTCGATGAAATTCACTGATATCTTTGTCCGCCGGCCCGTGCTGGCGTGTGTAATCAGTCTGATGATCCTTGTAATTGGCTACAAGGCCTTCGCCTCGCTGCCCATTCTTGAGTATCCGAAGACCGAAAACGCTGTCGTGACTGTTACCACGACATACTACGGCGCTGACCCGCAGACCGTAGCGGGCTTCGTTACCACTCCGCTTGAAAACGCGATTGCACAGGCAAACGGCATTGATTACCTGACCTCGAAAAGCATTGCCGGTACAAGCACGATTACGGCAAACCTCGTGCTCAATTTCGATGCCGATAAGGCCGTCACCGAGATCAGCACAAAAATCAACTCCGTGCTTAACCAGTTGCCGAGCGGCGTGCAGCAGCCGACGATCACGGTGGCTATCGGACAGTCGCTGGACGCGCTGATAATCGGTTATTCCAGCGATGAGCTCACGCCCAACCAGATCACCGATTATCTCGTGCGCAACGTGCAGCCGCGCCTGCAAGCGGTGAAGGGTGTGCAGACGGCTGAGCTGCTTGGACCACAGTATTTCGCAATGCGTGCGTGGCTTGATCCGCAGAAGCTCGCCGCATATGGCCTCACCGCCACCGATGTCACCAACGCGCTAGCTGCCAATAGCGTGATTGCAGGACTGGGCACGACGAAAGGGCAGATGGTGCAGTTCAACCTGACGGCATCGACGGATCTCCATTCCGCACAGCAATTTCGCGAGCTCGTCGTGAAGCAGGTCAATGGCGGGATTATCCGTTTGAAAGACGTAGCGAACGTGACCCTGGGGTCGGAGGACTACGAGTCTGGCGTTTCATACAATGGAAAGAAGGGCGTGTACCTGGGCATCCAGTTGGCGCCATCCGCGAGTCTGCTTGACGTCATCAAGGGCGTGAAGGCCGTCTTGCCCGATATCCAGAAGGCGCTCCCTACCGGTCTGCACAGTGCAGTCATTTACGACTCGACCGTGTTTGTCGATAGCTCGATTCGCGAGGTGGAGGCGTCGCTTGTCGAGACAGTCGCGATTGTCACGCTCGTCGTGTTCGCGTTCCTAGGCTCGCCGCGTTCGGTGATGATACCCGTTGTCGCAATTCCTTTGTCGCTGGTCGGCACGTTCGGCATAATGCTCATGTTCGGCTTCTCTATCAACCTCCTCACCTTGCTGGCGCTTGTTCTGGCTATCGGGTTGGTAGTCGACGACGCAATCATCGTTGTTGAAAGCGTCAGTCGTCATCTGGAAGAGGGTATGCGTCCACGAGATGCAGCGATCAGAGCGGCGCGTGATCTCGCCAGCCCAATCATAGCGATGACCGTCGTACTGATTGCAGTTTACGTACCGATCGGCTTCCGGGGCGGGTTGACTGGCGCGTTGTTCACTGAGTTTGCGTTCACGCTGGTCGGTGCGGTAACAACGTCGGCTGTCGTTTCCCTCACACTATCACCCATGATGTGCGGCCAGTTCCTCAAGCCGCCGAGTCGGAGCGGCCCGTGGGTGGCGTCCATCGTGGAGATGATCGATCGTGTTTTCGGTTCCCTTCAACGCGGCTACGAACGGTCGTTGCGCAACAGTCTGAGGACGGTTCCGGTGACGCTGCTGTTCGCGGGGCTGGTCGTCGGCAGCATCTATTTCCTGTACACGAGCGCTGACAGTGAACTTGCACCGCAAGAGGATCAAGGCGTCGTGATTTTGCAGCCAACGTCCGCGCCCAACGCGACGCTGCAGCAAAAGCAGGTGTACGGGAGTCAAGTGGAGGACATCATGGCTGGTATGCCCGAAGCCGCGCAGACGTTTCAGATTGAAAGCCCGTCGCAGTCTATCGGCGGAGTCACGTTCAAACCGTGGGACGAACGCCACCGGGGCGCGACAGAAATCCAGCGCGACTTGCAAAACAAGTTCAACGGGGTAGCGGGGCAGAAGATTGTAGCGTTCCAGCCACCTCCATTGCCGGGTTCGCAGGGTTTACCGATCCAGTTCGTGCTGAAATCAACGCAGCCGTTGGGTACGCTGAATGCCGAAGCCCGGCAGTTCCTCGCCGATGCTGCCGCCACCGGTATGTTTCTTTTCATTGATAGCGACCTGAAGATCGATCAGCCGCAAATAGTAGTTGATATCGATCGCGACAAAGCCTCGGAACTTGGTTTGACGATGACGCAGGTCGGGACCGCACTGGGTGGTCTGCTGGGCGGCGGCTACACGAACTACTTCAGTCTCGATTCGCGCTCTTACAAGGTGATTGCACAAGTGCAGCAGCGCTCGCGCCTGACACTCGACCAGATCATGAATTACCGGATCGCGACGGTAAACAACGTTCCGATACCACTATCGTCAATTGGCCATGAGCGCACCGAGACCGTGCCCGAGACCATCAACCATTTCCAGCAGGTTAACTCGGCAACTATCTCCGGCGTAGCGGCGCTTGGCGTTTCGCAGGAGGCCGCGCTCAAGTCGCTGCAGGCCCTTGCAGCGCGTACGCTCCCTGCCGATGTCTCCATCGACTATGCGGGGCCCCTGCGGCAACTGGTGCAGGAGTCGAGCGGGTTTGTCGGTACGTTCGTGCTTGCCCTGATCATCATTTATCTTAGCCTTGCAGCCCTGTTCGAAAGCTTCCGTGACCCGCTGGTGATTCTGATTTCCATTCCGATGTCGGTCGCTGGCGCACTTATCTTTATCAGCCTTGGGATCGGCGGCGCGTCGCTGAATATTTATACCGAGGTCGGCCTGGTGACATTGATGGGACTGATCAGCAAGCACGGCATTCTGATAGTGGAGGTGGCTAATGAGGCGCAGCACGGGGGGATGTCGAAACTTGAATCGGTCGTTCATGCCGCAGGAATCCGGTTAAGGCCGATCCTCATGACCACCGCTGCAATGGTGCTCGGTGTTGTGCCGCTCATTCTCTCCACAGGAGCGGGAGCGGCGTCGCGATTCAACATGGGACTGGTCATTGCCAGTGGCCTGGCGATCGGCACCATTTTTACGTTGTTTGTGCTGCCAGCGGTTTATCTCGCTATCGCGGCGCGGCATGTGCCGGAGTCGCAGGCTGTGGAGGCAATGGACATCCGGGCTGATGAGGTTCGCAGCACGACCTCGTGACGACCGGGCAGCGCCACTCGCCGTTCAGCGTTTGAGGGGATAACCGCGTTAGTACTAAACCGCTGACGCGGTAGGGGGAGGTGGGCACAGGTCTATGGCTGACGTTTCATGAAGAGGGTTGTCTGACGCTGAACCCCAGCGAGGTGGTGAGCGGTGTCGCCAGGAGCAGTATGTGAACGCCCGGTTGGGCATTCTACCCACTGCTTCCAGGAGGCTCGCCATGACACCACTGCGCCAGCGCATGCATGCATGACATGCAGATCCGCAACCTTGCGGATAATACCCAGAAGTCCTATCTGATTCAGGTGCGCAGTTTCGCCCGGCACTTCAGCCGCTCGCCCGAACTGCTGGGTCCCGACGAGATCCGGGCCTGGCTCGTCTACCTCCTCGAAGAGCGCAAGCTGGCACCCGCCAGTCTCGGCGCAACGATCGGTGCACTGCGCTTTCTTTACCGCGTGACGCTCAAACGCGACTGGAGTGACGAGGACTTTCCCTTGCCCAGGAAGCCGTTCCGACTGCCAGTCGTCCTCAGCCTGGAGGAGATCACCACCTTCTTCGAGTCGGTCGCCAGTCTCAAGCACCGCACCATCCTGATGACCGCGTACGCCGCCGGACTGCGGGTGTCGGAAGTCGTGCATCTGAAGGTCACCGATATCGACAGCAAACGCATGGTTATTCGTGTGAACCAGGGTAAGAACCATAAGGCAGAGATTTTTTTGGTTGGCGGTCGCGGCAACCAGCGCATCGCCATGTCGTCGGACCTGATCCGCGACCGGTAATCAAAAAAATGTCTGCCTTATGTTGATTTTATTTCTCAATCTTGATGAATATGCGAAGGCACTTTACTGTCTCGCTACGGACAACTCCAGCAAGCGACAGACATAGGCTGCGGCGATGATCCTGCTTCCGTTCCTGCCTGAATTTGGTCCACTAGAGGCGACGAAGGGCTGGTTTCAAATGTGCATAGGAGGCACTCGTGAGTATGAGCGTAGACGAAGCTATCGATCTGCTGGTTACCGCCAATCACATTCTGGCCGATCAGGGCGTAGTCGATGGCTTTGGGCATGTCAGCGTCAGACATCCCGAACGCAACGGACTTTTTCTGCTTTCCCGTTCTATGGCGCCGGCGCGAGTCACGCGGGGCGACATCATCCTGCACGATGACAACGGTGAACCGGTCGATGCCGACAGTCGCGCCGTCTATGTCGAACGCTTTCTCCATGCCGAAACCTATCGCCGGCGTCCCGACGTGACGGCCGTCGCTCATAGCCATTCGCCCTCGGTCATTCCATTTTCGATTTCGTCGGTGAAATTGCGGCCCTGCTTTCATATGGCATCGTTTCTCAACGATTCGTCACGCTTCGAGATCCGTGAGCATTTCGGCCGCGACACGAATTTGCTGATCAGCGATTCCAGAAAGGGACGTTATATGGCGCAGGCTTTGCCGCAGGGAGCGCCGTGCTGTTGCGCGGGCACGGAACCGTCACGGTTGGGCGCGATCTGCAGAAGGCGGTTTTCCGGGTCGTGTATCGGGAGGTCAATGCGAGGATTCAGACTCAGGCACTGGCGCTCGGCGGCGAGGTCGAATTCCTGAGCGACGGCGAGGCGCTTGCGGGAACTGAAGCGAATGCCGCTCAAACGGGGCGGCCGTGGGCGCTGTGGGCAGAGCAGGCGCGCGTGAGGCGGGCTGCGTAGGGCGCAGCGTTTCCGCGATGGCAGTTTGCGTGACGCCCTTATTGGTTTCCAGCAGCGCGAGGTTGCAATAGTCGACGGGGCGGATTCCATGCTGTTCGAACACAGGTTCGAGCAGCATGTTCTTGAAGATTTCGATCTGGTGGATGATTAGCCGAGACGCCGTCGCAGGAAGCGCTAATCGAGCGTCGCGCTGGTCCACCCGCTTTGGGGCAGAGATATTGAAACACGATGAGCGTGTGCCGTCAGAAGCCGTAAGCAATCAGTTTGAGTTCTGGACGCGAGCGCACGGCTGGTGTGCGGTGGCAAGCCGTCGTCAGATCCGTCTCTGTCCCGCGGCCTTTTCGTCGAGCCGACCATCTTCGCGGACGTCGACGTATCGATGTCGATCGCTCGCGAAGAGATATTCGGTCCGGTGCTGTCGGTGATTCGTTGGCGCGACGAGAGGAAACTGTTCGATGCCCTCAATGCGCTCGATGTCGGCGTCACGGCATCGGTATGGACGACCACCCTGAACAAGGCGCACCGCAGCGCGGCGCGCATCGCAGCCGGCTACGTGTGGGTGAACAACTGCTCGATCCACATCCCCGGCGCACCTTTCGGCGGTTACAAGCAGTCGGGAATCGGCCGCGAAGAATCGGAAGAGGAACTCCCTGAATTCGCGCGTCTGAAGAACGTGATTGTTGCATTGGCGGAGTAGTTTTTGAACGGGGCGGCGGCTTGATTCGATCACGACTAGAGTCTCGACCCGGCAATATATTTTGCGTGCGGTGGAAGCAGGAGCGCCTGCGCACGCTGTTCCAGAACGTGTGCGACCCAACCCGCCGTTCGACTGATGATCCACAACGCCGTTGCCGTCCCGTCCGGCAAACCGAGCGCGCGCGCAAGCGTAACCAGCGCGATCGCGACGCCCGTACGTGTGCCGAGCTTTTTCTCGACGACCGCGAGAAACTCAAGCGTCGGAGCCGTTGCTGACGTGCTCTGACGGAGCGCGCGTACTTGCGCGAGGATGAGATTGGCGCGCGCGTCGCCGTCGGGATAAAGCGGGTGATTGAAACCGAACAGGCTGGCACCATACTCGCGCACGAGTCGCAGACGTGCGGCCGAATCGGTTGACGTAATGTCCCGGAGCGGCACCGTTTCAACCTTCTCTGTCGCGGTGCCTGTGGAGAATCCGACGTGAGAGCCGATCGCTGCCGCTATGCAGTTGAACAGATCGGCGTGCGTCAAGGCCGCAACCCGAGCCGCAAAAGTGGCAGGGGCGAGTTCATTGTCGGTTAACACCGTGAGTGCGCCATTCACCGCGAACAGGGCATCGGGCGTACGCTTTGCGCCCGCTGCGCGCAACACATGCGCGGCCAGGCTTTCGCCCGGTTCGCGAGGAACGAACCCTCGTTTTTTGCCGAGAAATCCGATACATCCCGCCATGGTTTGCATCATGAGGCGGGCGCATTGCACGGCAACGCCATCGGCGATTTCGGCCGCGCCGCGTCCGTGCATACGCAGCGCGAACGGCACCATACCCAGCAAATTGGCGATGTCGGTGCCGCGCAGCTTGCCTGCATACGCCGTTTGAATTGCCTTGTAGGCGCGAGTCACAGCGAGGCGCTCGCCCCAGTTCCGTGGGTGGCCTCTGACTCGTTAGCCGGCTTTCCCGGCTTGAACGATGACCCGCACCAACACCTCCAACTGGCCGTCGGTCTCCGTTTGGGCCACATCAAACAGATCGAAGAGGCTCATGCCTCGGAGCGATGCGAAGACGAACCCGGCAAATTGCTCAGGATGTGGATGGTTCGCCCCTATCTCCGGAAAGCAGGATATGAATCGCGCGAAGAACACCGGGTCGGAACGGGCCCTCGTGGCGTCAATCTTGGCAAACAACTCTGGCGACGCCTTACAGCCAAAAAACAGGCTCCATGCTGCGATATAGCTCGGGACGCCATAGATTGTCTCCCAGGCGAGGCGGACAAATTCGCGTGCTCGCTCCTCCAAAGGAAGGCCGTCCGGCGGCCAGACAACTCCATCATCGGACAGGGGCTCCATCACCTCGTCGATGAGTCGCTCCATTAAAACCTGACGATTCGCGAAATGATGCTGAAGTGCGCCGAGGGTCACACGGGCTCCACGTGCGATTTCCTGGAGATTCATCGCCTTGAACCCCTTCTTGTGCAACAGGCGCATGGCGGACTGCACGATGCGACGACGTGTGTGGTCGCTACGTTCTTCTTGTGTCCGGCGCGCAGGTGCGCGGCGAGGTTTCTCAGGCTTGGGCAGGGTGCTCATCGGTCGAACGAGTCATTGGCATGCGGCAGAAGTCTATTACAGACCGGATGCGGGTGGGACTTCTTGGGGGCAAAGTCGGGTTAACCCACAAACAAGTAACAATAATTTTTAATTGTTTTTTGATGCGGGTGCAATCTATACTTGCCCTCAAGCACCGCAAGAGAATGCGCCGCGGTTTGGCGCTTCCTCAACACTCGGCGACTCTGAGTCGGTCAGAAACATTTAATATTTATTGTTTCTTGGAGCCCTCAGCGACGACGGCGCAGGACCCGGCGAGTGCTCATCGCAACGCTGTGCGTCTCGTGAGCGACCGAGCCGTTCGCAGCAACCAGATGGACTGGCAGCCGTCTTTGCTTTTAGCGCTAGCCCATGTACGACTTCAAACCTTTGCCCTTGTAAGCCATCATGACCGCACCGACGCAGACCCCCGACGCTATCAGCTACCTGTTCACCTTCCAGTGTCCTGACCGGTTGGGTATTCTCGCCAAAGTCTCGACCCTGCTTTTCCAGGAGGGCGCCTATGTAACAGAGTCGTTGCACTACGGCGACCCGAAGACGGAGCAGTTTTTCGCGCGTATGGTTTTCGACGACCATGTGATGAAGGACGGTATCGGGGCGTTGAACCAGAAGATGTCATCGCTTGCGAGCGAGCTGGATATGAAGTTCGAAATTCGTCCAGCGGCTTACCGTCCCAAGGCGCTAATCGCCGTGTCGAAGTACGACCACTGCCTGAACTTGCTCCTGACGAAGTGGCGCGCAGGTGCACTCCATATCGACATTGTCGGCGTTGTCTCGAACCATAACGACTGTCGCAGTCTCGTCGAATGGTACGGCATCGCGTTTCACCACTTGCCGATTACGCCTGACACCAAGCCCCAGCAGGAAACACAGATTCTCGACCTCTTCGCAACGACGGGTGCAGAGTTGCTCGTCCTTGCCCGGTACATGCAGATTCTGTCTGACGACCTGAGCCGCAAGCTCGAAGGGCGCGCTATGAACATTCACCACTCGTTCCTGCCCGGATTCAAAGGCGCGCGTCCGTATCACCAGGCCTACGACCGGGGCGTCAAAGTGATTGGCGCTACGGCCCACTTTGTGACGAGCGACCTCGATGAAGGTCCGATTATCGCGCAAGAGGTCAAGACGATTGACCATGCCCACACGGCCGAAGACATGGTTCTCGTGGGTCACGACACGGAAGCTGTCGCCTTGGCCAATGCAGTTCGCCTATTCAGCGAAGGCAGGATTTTCCTGAACGGCCATCGCACGGTCATCCTGTAATCAGTGTCGAGGTTCGCTTGGAAAAATACTCTTTCTGGTCACTCGCAAAACACGCGCTCAGCGGCCATCGCCGCTGGACCCCGGCGTGGCGTACAAGCGAGCCGAAAAGTCGCTACGACGTGGTAATCATTGGTGGTGGCGGTCAAGGATTGTCGACTGCCTATTATCTGGCCAAGAATCACGGCATCACGAACGTGGCAGTAATTGAGAAGGGTTGGTTGGGCGGCGGCAATACTGGTCGCAACACGACAGCCATTCGCTCGAACTACTTCTATCCGGAAAGTACTCGATTCTTCGAGCGCTCCTTGCAGCTTTACGAAGGTCTTAGTAAAGAGTTCAACTATAACGTGATGCTCAGCCAGCGCGGCGTGCTCACGTTAGCGCATACACCGCACCAGCTTGACGGGCTCAACCGCTGGTCGAACTCAATTCAGCTGCAAGGCATTGACGCCGAAATGCTTAGTGTCGAGCAGATTCGCGAGTATCTGCCTTTATTGGATTTGAGCAAAGACGCGCGATTCCCGGTGCTCGGTGGTTTCATTCAACGCCGCGGCGGTGTCGCGCGACATGACGCTGTGGCATGGGGCTACGCGCGTGGCGCGGACGCGATGGGCGTCGACATCGTCCAGAACTGCGAAGTCACTGGTTTGCGCATTGGGGCAAATCGTATCCAGGGTGTCGAAACAAATAAGGGTTTCGTCGCAGCGGATAAGGTGGTCCTATCTGTCGCAGGGAATTCGTCAGTTCTTGCGCGCATGGCTGGTATCAGGCTCCCCATCATTTCGATGCCGTTGCAGGCGATGGTAAGTGAGCCAGTGAAGCCAATCCTCGATGGTGTCGTCAATTCTCCGGCGGTGCATGCATACGTGAGCCAGTCAGATAGAGGTGAAATCCTCATCGGCGGAAGAACTGACGCATACCCTTCATACGGTCAGCGGGGAACGCTACCCGCACTCGAAGACACTCTGAGCGCAACTCTTAACCTCTTCCCGGCGTTTAGTCGATTGAAGCTTATGCGCCAGTGGGCGGGCGTCGTCGACATTTCACCGGACTCAAGCCCAATTCTCGGAAAGACCCCGGTCAAATCGCTGTTCATGAGCACAGGCTGGGGTACCGGCGGATTCAAGGCGATACCAGTTGGCGGCGAAACCATGGCCTACACCGTGGCCAATGATCGGCCTCATCCTCTCATTGAACCATTTGGCCTCGACCGGTTCTCCACGGGTCGCTTCGTCAACGAAGCGGCGGCTGCCGGCGTCGAACACTGAACGGAAAGACCTATGTTACGCATTGCTTGCCCCTACTGCGGAAGCTCGCGCGATGAAGACGAGTTTTCATACGGTGGACCCTACCAACGCGTGCGACCTGCTAACCCGGCACAACTGAGTGACGAGGAATGGGGCGACTACCTTTTCACCCGCGAGAACGCTCGAGGCCACAGCCTTGAACGCTGGCGCCATACTTTCGGATGCCGCCAATGGTTTGGCATCGAGCGCGACACGGTCAGCCACGCACTGCTCAAGGTTTTTACCTTTGACGAGGTTCCACGCAGCGGTCCCTACGCGTTGAAGCAGGAAGGAGACGTTCATGAAGCGATTTGAACGCGTCCCGGTCTTCGGCGAGGCCAAAAGTACCCGACGCCAGTCGGTTGAATTCTGGTTCGACGGAAAACGATATACCGGACTCAAAGGGGACACGCTTGCATCGGCGTTGCTCGCAAGTGGCATCAGCATTGTCGGCCGTAGTTTCAAGCTGCATCGCCCCCGCGGCATCATGGGTCGTGGCATCGAGGAGCCCAATGGCCTTGTGCAGCTCGAGTCAGGAGGCTTCGACGAACCGAATGTTCGCTCGACCCTCGTGCCGCTCTATCCTGGCCTGAAGGCTACCAGCCAGAACGCATGGCCTAGTGCGGACCTCGATGTCATGGGCATTCTCGATAAGTTTTCGAGCTTGTTGCCCGCGTCGTTCTATTACAAGTCGATGATTTGGCCCAACTGGCATTTCTATGAGCGAATTGTCCGCCCGATTGCCGGCCTCGGAAAATCGCCAACAGTTCCTGACGCGCAGAAATATCAGAAGCGCAATGTTCATTGCGACGTCCTGGTCGTTGGTGGTGGTCCCGCCGGCCTCCATGCCGCCTATGTCGCCGGCTTGTCCGGGCTCAGGGTTATCCTTGCGGACGATGCGGAAGAGTTCGGTGGCTCCGTTCTGGGAGAACGTTTCGAGGTCGACGGTATCCCTGCCGCGCTCTGGGCCCGCGCTATCGTTTCGAAGCTGGAGCAATTGCCAAACGTTCAGCTTCTGTCACGAACAAACGTGAGCGGCTACTACGAGCAAAGCGTCGTTTCCGCTCAGCAGCGTGTGACGAACCATCTCGGACCGGCCGGTCAATCCGGACGACTCCGCGAGCGGCTTTGGAAAATCCGCGCGCGTGAAGTCATCCTGGCAACAGGCGCGATTGAACGTCCTCTGGTTTTTGCAAACAACGACAGACCTGGGGTAATGCTGGCATCTGCCGTTCGGATGTATGCAAATCAGTATGGTGTCGCTCCGGGCAACAAAGTGGTCATTGCAACCAACAACGACAACGCATACCTGACTGCATTTGACCTTCACTCGGTAGGCGTGCGCTCTCTCACTGTCGTCGATACGCGTGATGTGGTCGACGGGGCGCTGACCGCGAAACTGAAGGCGGCGGGCATCAAGCATTACCTTGGCTATGGAATTTCGGATGTCGTTGGAAGACGTAAAGTCAAAGCGATAAAGCTCGCGAAACATGGCGGTGACGGAGCACTCTTGGGGTCGACACAAACCGTGTCATGTGACCTGCTCGCGATGTCGAGTGGGTGGACCCCGACAATCCATCTATACAGCCAGGCGGGTGGTTCGCTGAAACTCGATAGCGCCCAGATGTGTCTCGTTCCTGACTCCTGCGTGCAGAATGTTCGAGTAATCGGTGCTGCCAACGGTGAGTTTTCGCTCGCGGCATGCCTGACTTCCGCCGCTACCGCGACGGCGGAAACGCTGCGCAAGCTCGGCGTTCAGCAAGTGCTGGAGTGCCTTGCGCCCCGTGTGCAAGCAGAGGACGAGGACTCTCTTCGTATCCAACCGTTCTGGTACACGCAGAGCGAGCGCACAAACAGGCAGTGGCTTGATTTTCAGTACGACGTGAAGGTCTCGGACGTCGAGCTTGCGATGCGAGAAAACTTCGTATCGGTCGAGCACGTGAAGCGTTACACAACGGGCGGCATGAGCGTCGACCAGGGTAAATCGAGCAATTTCAATATTCTCGCCATCATGGCAGAGCTGAGCGGCCGCCCAATTGTGAAAGTAGGAACGACGCGGTTCCGGCCCCCTTATCAGCCGGTTACACTCGGCACGTTTGCCGGAGGTACGGTCGGCAAGCTCTACGCTCCATATCAAAGCTTGCACGCGGCGGCGGCACATAGCGCACTGAACGCGTTGTTCGGAGACTACGGGTGGCAGCGTCCAGACTACTATCCATGCGGGTCCGAGGATATCCATCAGGCAACGCGTCGGGAAGTCGCTGCAGTCCGGGGCAACGTCGGGATGTTTGACGGCTCGCCGCTCGGAAAGCTCGAAGTAAAGGGGCCCGACGCGGCGAAGTTTCTGAACCGGATGTACGTGAACAACCTGTTGACGGTTAAGCCTGGTTCGGCACGTTACGCCATGTTGGCAAACGAGAACGGTGTTCTCGTTGACGACGGTGTCGTCGTGCGTCTCGCCGAAGAGCATTATCTTGTCCACACGACGAGCGCGGCGTCCGGAAGGGTCTTTCTCTTGATGGAAGAGTATCTCCAATGCGAATGGCCGGACTTGAAGGTCTATGTGAACAACGTCACCACCCAGTGGGCGAATGTCACGATTTCCGGCCCGAACGCTCGCGCCGTAATGCAGCGGGTGAAATCCGACGTCGACTTTTCACTCGACGCGTTTGCTCACATGCAGTTCAGGACGGGAAAGTTTGCTGGTGTGGACGCACGTATCTTACGCGCCAGCTTCACAGGGGAAGTGACCTATGAAATCTCGGTTCCTGCCCGATATGGACGCGCACTCTGGGTCTTCATGGCAAAAACCGGAGAACCCCTTGGAATCACGCCGTATGGCGTTGAGGCACTCGAGGTAATGCGTACAGAGAAAGGCTACCTTCACATCGGCGCGGATACTGATGGTTGTTCCAACGCACTTGACATCGGATGGGGAAAAATCGTCGAGAAGAAGAGCGACGACTTCATTGGCCGTCGCTCGATGCAACGCCCGGAAGACAAGAAGACGGGCCGCCTTGAGTTCGTCGGCCTTGAATGTCTCGACTCATCGACGCAATTACCTGTCGGTGGACACTTTGTCGAAGACTACACATCGGGAGAACCGTCACGCTCTGAAGGCTACGTCACGTCGTCTTGCCTCAGTCCCACATTGAGCAAGTCGATTGGCCTGGGCATCCTGCGAGACGGCTCGAGCCGACTTGGTCAAGAAGTACGAGTCTATTCCAACGGTCGCATCCTTGCTGCCCGCGTTGTACCTACCGCACACTACGACCCGAAAGGGGAGCGTCTCAATGCATAACCTACAAGCTCGCTCGACCGTCACATCCCACCTCGTGACAAAACGCACATTTCCGATTGCTACGCCTTCGTTGCGACTTGCGGAGATTCCGCTGCACGGCCTTATCAGGATTCAGGGTGATGGAAAAGCCTCAAAGTTGAAGGCGAGCATCGAGGCCGCGTTGGGTGTGGCTCTCCCACTTCCAGAGCGTTCGACCGTGAATGGGACAACCCGGCTTGTGTGGGTGGGACCAAACGAATGGCTGGTACTGTGTGCCCTGAAGGACGAGGAAACTATCCTGCAAAACCTGACGAGCAGCCTTGCGAATCAATTCGCCGCCGTCACCCTGGTATCTGACGCACGAGTGTCGTTCCTCGCATCTGGCAGCGAAGCTGTAGTCTTCCTCGCGAAAGGATGCGGGATTGACGTCAACGTCGCGGCATTTCCGGTTGATGCAGCGGTTACGACTCGCTTCGCCAGCCTGCCCGCGATGCTGCTGCGCCAAGCGACCTTCGAATATGTCCTGTACTTCGATGTATCGATGGCCGGGTTTCTCGTCGAGTGGTTAGCTGACGCAGCGGAAGAATTTGAAGCCTGAACGAATTCGTCGCGAAGGAATAGGAGCCTGAGTAGTTCGCGACCCCGAGAAGGAAAGACGCAGGTCCGCGTCTCGTCTTTCTCGTAGGTAGTCGCTCGAGGTTATTCCTTTATGCCGCCCAACACTTTGCGGTAACGCAGTCCGATGCGTTCGCGAACAATCGTGTTTTCCTTGATGGCGGTTAGGTAGTAGTCAAACTGCCCTGCTCAATCAGGATGGCGCGTGCGGCATCAAGCCTAACTCCCTGTCGACGACGAGACAAGACGCCTTTGTCATTCTCTTGCTCTGCATCCCGGTCGCCACGAGCTTTCGCTAATCATGTTGCTGGACGCAGGTCATGCCAAGCATGGCACCGTGTCTGACAAGCCTTCTGACTAAACATTCCGATGTATTCGAATGCTGTTGCACGTCGTAAAGCTCTATATGCGAAACGACGCACAACAAGTAGAAGTAGCTACATCCGGCTCATCGAAGGACTCGGGCAAAGGCCTCGCCGACGTAATCGACGTTCGAGTTGTTCAGACCGGCGGCGCAAATTCGACCACTCGATACCGCGTACACACCGAAGTCGGATTGCAAAGTTGCTACTTGGTCCACTGACAACCCTGTGTAGGCGAACATTCCGCGTTGGTCTACAAGGTATTCAAAGTTCTTCGAAGGTACGAGTTCGCTGAGCGTGTCGTACAGCCGCTTGCGCATAGCTGAAATGCGAAGACGCATCCCTTCGAGTTCGCCGGCCCACTGCTGCTGAAGTAGTCCATCGGAAAGTACGGTGGCGATGAGCCTCATCCCCTGAGTAGGAGGGCTGGAGTAGTTACGGCGGATGGTGAACTTGAGTTGCCCGATAACATTGACAGCTTCTTTCGCGTTTGCACAATGCACTGTCAAGGCGCCGCAGCGCTCCCCGTACAGGGAGAAAATCTTCGAGAACGAGTTGCTGGCCAGGAAGTCAAGGTTTCTGCGCGTCAGCTCGCGAACGACGAATGCGTCGTCTGCCAGACTTTCGGCGAAACCTTGATAGGCGATGTCAACGAACGGGATGAGCCTACGCCGTTCGACGACATCAAGAATTTTGAGCCAATGGTCTCGCGTCGGATCGACGCCAGTCGGGTTGTGACAGCAAGGGTGAAGAAGAACGATATCGTGCTCCGCCATACGCTCGAGGTCCTCAAGCATGCCATCAAGGTCGAGGCCTTTCGTTTCTGAATCGTAGTAGCGGTACCGACCAACCTTGAATCCAGCACCTTCGAAAATACCGATGTGGTTATCCCATGTTGGGTCACTGGCGAACACGGAACTGTTCGGAAAGTGAAACCGGAGGAAATCCGCACCAACTTTCAGTGCGCCGCTTCCTCCAAGGGTTTGAATGACGGCAAGGGAATCGGCTCTGACTTCCTTTCCAAAGAGCAAACCAGTTACCAATGACCGATATGTTCGGTCGCCTTCGATAGGCAGATAGGAAGTGGGTGTGTTGGACTCGAACACCCGCGCCGCAGCGGCCCTAACAGATTGCAAGACGGGAACTCGACCATCCTCGTCATAGTAGATACCTACGCCGAGGTTGACTTTATGCGGTCGCGAGTCCAAGGCGAATTTTTCCATCAAGCCGAGAATCGGGTCGCCAGCATAGGGCTGTACGTGAGAAAACATTTCATTGTTCCTTGAACGGGAGGCGGTCGTGAAAGCGGTCTACGTGAAAGCGCAGCGCCAGCCTTGGCGGCGTGTGAAGCGCGAGCCGAACGATGGCTCACCGGGGCCTTCGCATACGAGCTCGATGTGCGCTGCCTCAATGGGCGATTTCATGAGTTCATCAAGGGCCCGGTCAATAAATTCCGGTGAGTCTGGCGGTCCCGCCTGGAGAAGAGCTTCGCGCATCACGTTGTAATCCAGAACGTCGCTAAGTTCGTCGGTCTTTGCCGAAGCGTTTTCGTATCGAACCCAAATCTCAACGTTAACGTGCGTTCTGTGAAGTCCGTTCTCGGGCGCCGCAGGTTTCCAGCACCGAAGAAAGAGACGTCGACAGTCAATTGGGCAGTCTACTGGCCGGCAGCTATGCTCGTGCTTCACGATGTTTTATGGACAGGTGTGTATTGAATCTATCCTTCACCGAGAGTCTTTGCAATACGCCAAAACGGATGATTTCTGGCCCTATGGATGCAAAAAAATGGTGCATGGAGCGCTTTTCTGCTTATGTACAGTAATGGACATTTGAGCGATACAAGGCAGCGCACGGCTGCCCATTGCGGACAATGCGGAGCTGGATATGAGTCAGGCAACGGTCATTAACGGTGTGGCGGTGTCGAACCGCCTGCGGCATGAAGTTTCGATTCGAGCAGAGCAGCTTCGGAACAAAGGTGTGGTACCAGGGTTGTCTGTGATTTTGGTGGGCGATGACCCAGCGAGTGCCGTTTATGTGAGGAATAAGGTCAAGGCTTGCGAGCAGCATGGATTGCGTTCCACACTCGACCGCGTGCCGGCGGAGACGACGGAAGCACAGTTGCTCAATCGGATTCAAGAACTAAACCTGGACCCTACCGTGCACGGCATTCTCGTTCAACTGCCGTTGCCTCGGCATATCGACAGTCACAAGGTAATCGAGGCAATCGCGGCTGAAAAGGATGTAGACGGGTTTCATGTCGCAAATGCCGGCGCCCTCATGACGGGCAGCGCCCGCTTTAAACCCTGCACGCCATATGGTGTGATGAAGCTGCTCGAAGCCTATGAAATTCCGGTCTCAGGGAAACAGGCCGTCGTCATCGGTCGCTCAAATATCGTCGGGAAGCCGATGGCGCTGCTTCTGCTTGAGGCCGGTGCGACGGTCACTATCTGCCACAGCAAGACCCCCGACCTGACCGCATACACGAAGACTGCCGACATTGTCGTGGCCGCTGTTGGAAAACGGAATGTTGTGACGGGTGCGATGGTCAAGCCTGGCGCAACCGTAGTCGACGTGGGAATGAACAAGAATGACGAAGGCAAGCTCTGCGGCGATATCGATTATGCGTCGGTCTGTGAAGTGGCCGGCTTCGTGACCCCTGTCCCAGGTGGCGTCGGTCCGATGACCATTACGATGCTGCTGGTAAACACGTTGCAGTCGGCGGAGCGCGCTGCCGCCGGGCGGTTGTAGGGCACTCGCTCACAGCCCAGCTGTTCAAATATAATTTACAGTTCTGCCTGACGGGGCGTGAGAGCCGTCAGGCAGCCTCTACGCATCAAATCCGCCGAAATCTGCTGCAGTTTTCATATCAAGTTGTTCAGCATTCCCTTCCTTTGAATCTCAGGTTCGATGCTGGAGTCGTGCATGCGAGTTGCGAAGCCGCAACAACGTGCACGTGAACGCGCTCGTTGGGGCCTGGTGTTTTCACTCAGCGCTTGGTGGGCATGAGCCAACGAGGCCTTATGCCACGCATACATTCCGTAACGAATGCAGTGCATTCGTTTCTTTGGTTTGCGATGCACATTTCGGCTTCTTAGGCTCCTCCATGCCTCATTTCACAATGGCCAAAGGCCAAGCGAATTTTGCTCTGCCCGTAGCCACATTCACTAAGTGCATGTTCGGAGATACAAATGAAAAAGCAGCTTACTATCCTCGCCTTGGCGCTTGCGGCCGCCCCGACGGCTTTCGCACAGTCGACGGTTACGCTTTACGGGGTTATCGATGAAGGTGTGAACTACACGAACAACACCGGCGGTCACAGTAACGTCGAAATGCAGTCCGGCTACGCGTACGGTAGCCGGTGGGGGATGAGAGGCGCAGAGGACCTCGGCGGGGGGATGAAAGCCATCTTCACGCTCGAAAATGGGTTCGACCTCAATACGGGAAGGGCAAATCAGGGCGGCCGGATGTTCGGACGACAAGCGCTCGTCGGGGTCTCGAGCAACTATGGCACCTTCACCATGGGTCGTCAGTATGATTCGGTGGTGGACTATGTCGGCCCCACGACCGCAAATGGTTCGTGGGCTGGCTATCTCTTTGCGCACCCTTACGACAACGACAATACGGATAACTCGTTTCGGGTGAGCAACTCCGTGAAGTACGCAAGTCCGAATTTGGGCGGCTTCACCTTCGGCGGCGTTTATGGCTTCAGTAACGCGGCTGGGCAATTTGCCAACAACCGGCTGATGAGTGTTGGCGCGAGCTATTCTGGCGGACCAGTCACGGTCGCCGTCGCGTACATGGACATCGACAATGTGGGCGGCAATTCGACGGGTGCTGTTGCGACCAATGACAGTAGTTTCTTTGCTGGACATCAGCGTGAAGTTACTGCAGGTATCAACTACAACATATCCGGGGCGACGGTTGGCTTTGCGTACAGCCACGTTCGCCTCGAGAATCCGACGGGCAACGGGTATCTGACTCCTGGGACGTTTCCGACGGGCGTCAGCGTTAGCTCCCTGACCTTTGACAACTTCGAATTCAACGCGCTCTACCATTTCACGACAGCCTTCTATGTTGGTGGTATGTACACCTACACGCGCGGCCACTATGACGGCAGCAACGGTAGTTCGCACCCCAACTGGAACCAGTTCGGGTTGATGGCTGACTACAACATCTCGAAGCGGACAGATGTCTACGTGCAGGGTGTCTACCAGAAGGTTTCCGGTTCGACGGGCACGTTCCTCGACCAGGCATATATCACGGGGGCGGACAACTCCTCATCGAGCAACAAGCAGTTCGTGGCACGTGTAGCGCTGCGCCACCTCTTCTAATCAACGGTCTCAGTCGACAGCGCCCGGCGCTGTCACGCGTCATCATGCGAGGCCGCGTGCGGCCTCGCAAATACCCCCTTTGGCCAACGTCATCACGCCGGAAGTGTTGGGCCAAGCGACTGCGTTGGCGTGCATGCAGTTCATCTATCACGTCTAGAATTCGCGTGTGCCGTGCAAGTTATGTATGAATTTTTGAATGGCATATCGGTGCATTGGCGACGCTGACGGATTTCGCGTCCGGATAAGTGGAAGCATTTGGTTCACCTTGCAAAATGCGGAAAACCTTTATCCATGTTGATTTGACGGATGGGGCGCCGCAGTTTGCCGAAATCTCTCGGTCATCACTAACGCTTCCGGCGAAGCATTTTCTTGACCTCTAAAAAGACATGCAAAGCATCAAGATTTCTCGCTTGCGTGGGATTCTCGTAGGGATTCAAATTCGCATGTACATCAGTTCCCCACGATACATCTGAAACGAACACAGGCCCCATCATGCTGTCAAATTCGCAACTTTCTGCACTCGTCGATTCCCGTCAGCCCGGTCGGTCGCTGCCACAACCGTTCTACACGGACCAAGCCGTGTTCGACCGGGAGCTTGAGCTCATCTGGGAACGTCAGTGGCTGCTTGCGGGTATGACGGCGCAGATTCCCAAGTCGGGCAATTGGTTCACGGTCCAGGTTGGCAAAAGCTCCATCGTGGTCGTTCGCGACCGAACGAAAGCAGTTCGCGCCTTTTACAATACGTGTCGACACCGTGGCTCGCGGATTTGCGCGGGTGAGAAGGGTTCATCTGGCACCTTGGTCTGTCCATATCACCAGTGGACGTATGGGCTCGACGGCAAACTGATGTTTGCCAAGGAAATGGGGCACGAATTCGATACGTCCGAATTCTCATTGCGGCCAGTACATTGTGAAACCGTCGAAGGCTACATCTTCATCTCCCTCGCCGACGACCCCACGCCATTCGCGGAATTCAGAGAAAAGGTTTCGCCGTACATCCAGCCGCATGGTCTCGACAATGCGAAGATTGCGTACGAGACGACTATCGTCGAGAAGGGAAACTGGAAGCTGGTCCTGGAGAATAACCGCGAGTGCTATCACTGCACAGGCAGCCACCCGGAACTGCTGCGGACTATTTCCGAATTCGATGGTCCGACTGACCCGCGCTTCGGCGGAGATTACGCAGTTAAGTGCGAACTCGACGAGGCGCGTTGGACGGCTGCGGGACTGCCGCACAAACCCATCGAAACCGACGAGGGTTACCGCCTTGTTCGCGTCGCGATGGAGCGTGGTCTGTCGTTCACGATGAGCGGTGAGCTTGCCTGCAAGAAGTTCCTTGGGACCAACGGAGACGCCGACGTCGGTTCGCTTCGACTCCTGCGATTCCCGAACACGTGGAATCATGTGTTATCCGACCATGCGGTTGCATTCCGCGTACTCCCCTTGAGCCCCACTGAAACTCAAGTTACGACCTGGTGGCTGGTCAGCGGAGATGCAGTTGAGGGCGAAGACTACACGCTCAATGACCTTACTGCAGTTTGGACGGCGACGAATGCACAGGACCAAAAGCTGGTTGAGGCAAATCAGCAAGGCATCAACTCGAAAGGCTACCAGCCCGGCCCGTACTCACCGCTAGTTGAAAGTGGAGTGTCCGAATTCATTGACTGGTACCTCGAAACGCTTCGCAGCGAACTGCGTGCGGCGCCGAGGGTTATCCCGGTGGAGTGCAGCGTAATATGACTGGAAGTCCGTTCGTCGAGGCGACATGCTTTGGTATCCGACGCGAGAGTTGGAACGTCAAGACGTTTCGCTTCCGTGTCGCTAATCTCGAGCATGGGTTCGATTTCGCGGCCGGACAGTATGTAACCCTCGGACTCGAGCTTGGAGCTGAGACCATCTACCGCTGTTATACCGTGTCTTGTGCACCTGGCAGCCAGGGGCCTGGCGAATTCGAAATCACGGTCAAACACTCACCCGAGGGGCTTGTGTCGGCGTGGCTGCATGAGGCACTTGAAGTCGGCGTGAAGATTCAGGTCTCCCGGGCCACAGGCGATTTCGTGCTTCCGGAGGCCACCAGTGCGCCACTTCTGTTCATCGCCGGCGGCGTTGGGATTACGCCCCTGATGTCGATGGCGCGGCACCTGCATGCGCAAGGTAAGTTCTCGGACATCCAGTTTTTGCAGTTTTCCCGAACGCCCGACGACATTCTGTTTCGCGAAGAGTTGACGGAGATGGGCGCATCGGCGGGCGGGATTGTGCCGCACTTCTTTGCTTCGAGATCGAGTAGTGAAGCTTGTCAGGCAGGCAGGCTTTGCCCGGACCTGCTGAATAGGACGGTTCCTGACTGGACGACTCGTACGGTGCTGTGTTGCGGGCCAGACTCCTTCATGGCAGACATGCGGGAAGCCTTCGTAAGCAATGGTGGCGCCCCGGCAAGGTTTCATCAGGAAAGCTTCAATGTGCCCGAAGCGCCGCCGTTGCACGTTGTCAAAAACACAAGCGTGGCGACCGTCCGCCTCTCAGATTCTGGCTTCGATGTTGTCTGTGAACCGGGAAAGACAATCCTGGATGCGGTACATGCGTCACCGCACGGCGTCAAGATTCCGAATGCCTGCCGCTCTGGGGTATGCGGAACGTGCAAACTCCGTAAGCTTGAGGGCGAGGTAGATATGCAGCACAACGGCGGGATTACGGACGAAGAGGTCGAGGAAGGCTACATCCTTTCCTGCTGCTCGATACCTCTGTCGAACGTCATAATCGAATACTGATAGTCAGCTCCAGATGCTCCGCTTGCCGAAGTCAATCAACCAGTCAAGAAAGATTCGGGCTGGCGAGCTGAGCTCCTCGTTCTCGGTGTATATGATGTATTCGGACAGTCCTGTCTTTATGGAAATGTCGAGTGGCTTCACGAGTAGCGTTTCGCGGGCCTCATGCGGAATGCCGTACGACCATGCAAGAGCCACACCTTTTCCACTACATGCCGCTCTATACACCAGGTCATAGTTCGATACGGTAAGATTTTTGTGCAGTACGCCCGGCTGCACACCTGCTTCTTCGAACCACGTATCCCATGAGTTAAACGCTGAGATGCTGGAGTCGAGCTCTATAAGCTCGCATGTCAGCAGGTCTTCCGTGCTCTCAATCTTATGCCCCCGTTGGTATGCGGGGGCACACACCGGAAAAATCTCTTCCTCGAAGAGTTTTACCTTAGTGACGTTGGGCCAATGGCCGTCTCCGTAACGGATGGCGAGGTCGACCGGGTCCTGCCACGGGTCGACCGGTGAGTTACTCGCCAGAACCCGAATGTCGATGTCTGGATGCTGACTTCGAAAATCTATGATAGCCGGCATAAGCCAGAAACTGGCCATGGCGTTGCTTGCAGCAATGGTGACAGTGCTTGTGTCCAAAGCTTCAATCATCGTTACTGCGCGGCGAATTGAGTTCAGGCTTTGCGCGATGGCCTGCTGAAAGATGAGCCCGGCGCGTGTCAGTTGAATTTCCTTGTGGCGTCGATTGAACAGCGTCACGCCCATGCGCTCTTCAAGCACCTGAATCTGCCGACTCACGGCCCCCTGCGACAGGTGCAATTCCTCCGCTGCGCGCGTAAAGCTCATCAGTCGGGCCGACGCCTCGAAAGCCGCAATGGTGTTGAGCGGCGGTAGCCGCTTGCGTTGCGTTGCCACTTTTAAGCCTCTTTTCAGTGCGACCTGGGGCGCTGCATGCCACCGGGGATGTTGAATTTTCCGTCAATTTACTGGATTCCAAAAAAGCGGGCTACGCGATGAGTGCTTGCCGGCGTCAGGAGTTTCCCTACCCTCGTTCCGCTTGTTAGATAAAGGCTCGAGCGAAAGTCTCGTCGTATCAGTCCTTTGAAAGGGTTTCTTCTTTGCATGAAAAATTTCATGCTCAACCCCAAACTTTTTCAGTTTCCCCCTGATTTCTGGCTACCTACTTTTGAGGCTCGAAATTCACCCGTCGGTGGATGCGCTGATTGGCCTGCTCGATTCGCTCGGGTGCAGACCGCTAGATTGGAACTGACGAAAAATGAAATCTCACTATCAGGCTGTCGTAATCGGTGGCGGCGTTGTCGGCTGTTCAGTCCTCTATCACCTGACCAAGTTCGGCTGGAAAGACGTTGCCCTGATTGAGCGCAAGGTACTGACCGCGGGCTCGACGTGGCACGCTGCTGCGGGCTTTCACTCCATCAATAGCGACCCGAACGTCGTCCGCCTGCAGGCATATACCATCGCCCTGTACAAAGAGATTCAGGAAGTCGGCGACCAGGATGTTGGTCTGCATGTGCCGGGAGGCGTCGCTTTTGCTGCTACGCGCGAGCGCTGGGAGTTCCTGCGCACTGAATGGAGCCGCCATCGCTTCATGGGCATCGAAAGCGAGCTCATCACACCGGCCGAAATCAAGGCCCTCTGTCCCCTTGTAGAAACTGGAGAAGTGCTAGGAGGCCTGTGGACTCCAGACGAGGGCCACCTCGACCCGTACGGTGCCACGCAGGCTTATGCGCGGGCGGCCAAGAAGCAGGGTGCCGAGATTCACCAGCACACGAAGGTGGAACGTCTCGAGCAGCGGCCCGATGGAACCTGGAATGTCTATACGGGCAAGGGGATTATTCACGCAGAGCACGTCGTAAACGCTGCGGGTCTCTGGGCGCGTGAAGTCGGAATGATGGCGGGCGTGAAGCTACCCCTCATCCCGATGGAACATCACTATCTGATTACAGAGTCGATTCCGGAACTCGAATCGTTTGGCAAAGAGATTCCCGTCATGGTCGACCTCGACGGGGAAATCTATATGCGCCAGGAGCATTCTGGGGTGCTGTTCGGCGTCTACGAGAAGAACTCGACCCCTTGGTCCCTCGCGGGCACACCGTGGGATTATGGTGAAACTGACCTGCTTCAGCCGAATCTCGAAAAGCTGGAGAATGAATTGATGAAGGGTTTCGAGCGCTTTCCGAGCGTCGGCAACGCTGGCATCAAGCGTATAGTGAATGGTCCGTTCACCTTCACCCCTGACGGCAACCCTCTTGTCGGTCCTGTGCGTGGCAAGAAGAATTACTGGGCCGCTTGCGGATGTATGGCGGGATTCAGCCAAGGCGGCGGTATGGGCTTCGCGCTCGCTCAGTGGATGATTAACGGCGAACCGTCGGACAACGTGTTCGGTTTCGACGTGGCACGCTTTCCGAAGCTGACCCAGAACTTCGTTACCGCGAAGGCGCAAGAGTTCTACGAACACCGCTTCTACCTTGCCCGCCCGAACGAGCAGTGGCCAGCTGGACGCCCGATGCGCACCACGCCGCTCTACGAATACCAGCAGGAAAAGAACGCGGTGTTTGGCGTCAGCTACGGCCTCGAGACGCCCATGTGGTTTGCGCGCCCTGACGAGGACGCGTTTGAAACGCCCACTTTCAAGCGCTCGAACGCATTCGATGTTGTCGCTGAAGAATGCGCAAATGTGCGCCAGAACGTTGGCCTGTTCGACGCCAGCGGGTACGCCAAGTACGAAGTGACGGGTCCAGGTGCGTATGCGTGGCTGGACCGAATGTTCGCATCGAAGATTCCTGCCGTAGGTCGTGCACGCCTCGCTCCGATGCTTGGCGAATCCGGCCGTCTGATGGGTGATTTGACGATTCTACGGCCGAAGGAGGAGACATTCCTCATCACGGGCTCTGGGTATCTGCAGGAATGGCACATGCGCTGGTTTGAATCGCATCTGCCCTCCGACGGCTCGGTACGTATCGAAAACCGAAGCGACTCGCTTTCGATGCTCGCGGTCGCAGGTCCAAAGGCGGCCCAGCTTGTCGAACGGCTTGTTGGCAAGACGGCAATCGACGCGGCGAAACCTTTGCTCTCCGTGACCAATGCCGAAGCGGGCACCGTACCCGTGATGATGGCACGCATGTCCTTGACGGGCGAGTACGGGTTCGAGCTCTATTGCGAATCCGCGTATGTACGCACGCTCTACAAGCAACTCTTCGAAAACGGTAGCGAGCTCGGTCTGCGTGAATATGGCGTGTGGGCCCTCCTTTCGATGCGTCTCGAGAAAGGTTTCGGTATCTGGTCTCGAGAATTCGCACCGGAGTACACGCCATTCCAGAATGACCTCGGCCATTTTGTCGATTTGGCCAAGCCGGATTTCATCGGTCGCGATGGCGCGATTCAGGCGCAAGGAGAAACTCCGACTCACAAGCTAGTGATGCTCGAAGTGGAAGCGACTGATGCAGACGCGAGCGGATTCGAACCTATCTGGATTGGTGAGCAGGTTGTCGGGTTCACTACATCGGGCGGATACGGGCATGCGGTAAAGAAGAGCCTCGCACTGGGCTATATCCAAACGGCACTTATCAACGCCGACACGAGCTACGAAGTCCACGTGCTCGGCGAACGTCGGCCCGCAAAACTCCTTCAGCAAGTTCCGTATGACCCGACGGGCGCCCGCATGCGCGCGCCGAAGTAATCAAGGAAGCGATAGCAATGAAGATTCTCGTAGGTGTAAAGCGTGTGCCCGACCCGAACGTAAAGGTACGCGTGCGCGGCGATGGCGTGGACCTGGCAAACATCAAGATGACCGTAAATCCCTTCGACGAAATTGCTGTCGAAGCTGCGGTGAGACTGAGGGAAAAGGGCGACGCCTCGGAGGTCGTGGTCGTGTCCTGCGGAACAGCTCAATCGCAGGAGGCATTAAGGACGGCACTCGCAATGGGCGCCGACCGGGCAATTCTCGTCCAGACAGATGTTGTCAACGGCACTCAGGAATTGATACAGTTTCTGTCGGCATCGGCACTCCAGATTTGATACACCGGGTTGTAGTGTTATTGCGGTGCCGACCGCATTCCGCTGGCGGCGTTCTCCTTTGTTGTAGTCGATCTCTTCATAACCAGTCCGGCGCGCCGCTTGTCGCGTAGTCGATAGCTCTCGCCCTGGATTGCCACGACGTGAGCGTGATGCAATAGCCGGTCGAGCATGGCAGCAGTGAGCGTTGCGTCATCGGCGAACGTCTGGTCCCACTGCCCGAACGGAAGGTTGCTGGTCACGATCAGACTGCCACGCTCGTATCGTTTGGCGATCACCTGGAAGAACAGGTTGGCCTGCTCACGGCTCATCGGCAGGTATCCGATCTCATCGATGATCAACAGCCTGTACGGGTTGACGAATCGTTTTAGCGCGTCTCCCAGCTGATTCTGTCGATGTGCCGTGGTCAGTATCATCAGCAGGTCCGCTGCGGTGATGAAGCGCACCTTGATCCCAGCTTGCGTTGCTGCATAACCAAGTGCCATTGCAATGTGCGTTTTGCCTGTGCCACTCGGTCCGAGTAATACGACGTTCTCGTTTCGCTCCAGAAACGTCAGACTTGCCAGCTCCTGGACCTGAGATCTGGGCACACCGCTGGCTGCTGCGAAGTCGAAGCCGTCGAGGGTCTTGATCGTCGGGAAGCCTGCCAGGCGTGCAAACGTCGCCCGCTGTCTGACGAGCCGCGCTGTGTGCTCGGCCTTTAGTACCGATTCGAGAAACTCGGTCAGGTTCACCTCGTCGGCGATCGCCTTTTGCGCCAGGTGTGGCAACGCGTCCGCGATGGTCGTGAGCTTCAGCTGGGCGCATAGCTGCGCCACTCGTTCGTGTGCGATGTTCATGCGGCAACCCGAATCAGCTGGTCGTACACGGACAGCGGATGCTGTAGCGGAGATAGCCAGTCGTGGAATCGCTCGCGCAACTCCTGTCCGCTCGCCGGTGTCGTTGCTGGCAACAGCGACGGATACGGTGGCGGTACGCTCTGCAAGGCCTTCTGCTCAACAAGCAGTTGCTCGCCTGGCTTCAGGCGGGTCGTTCCATGTATCCGGACATGCGCAACTTCGCGTAGCCAACGCCAAACTTCAGTGTTGGCGGTCGTCACGTCCAGTTCGACGTTGGCCGCCTTGAACTGGGCGGCCAGCGGAACGTAGAAACTGCGGCGCAAATATCCGTTCATCCGTTCGACCTTGCCTTTGGTCTTCGCGCGATAGGGCCGACAAAGCTCGGGCTTAAACCCGTAGTGCCGGGCGAAGTCGAGAAACCCCGGCTGGAAGCGGTGCTGCTTCGGACCGTATGCATCCCGCTCGATGACAACGGTCTTCATGTTGTCGAAAAGCGCCCGGCGCGGCACACCGCCGAACCAGTTAAAACAGTTGACGTGACACCTGAGCAAAGTATCGAGTCGCATGTCGGAAACGAATTCGACGTAGGTCGCGCGGCTATGGCCAAGAGTGGCCACGAATGCGAACAGATTCGCTCCTTTGCGCCGACGGAACTCGACCCAGTCGACCTGCATCTGATCGCCCGCAGCAGTCTCGAATCGCACGAGAGGATCGGGCGCCGGTACAGGCCGCAATGTCGCAACGAACTTGCGCACGATTCTCTCGCCACCATCGAATCCCTGCGACTGGATTTCGCGCCACAGAACTGTCGCTGGAATCCAGTCCGGTGCCGCTGACGCGATCCGTTTCCGAAGATAGGCTTCGAACGGTTTCAGTATCGACTCGCGCGGAGTCGCCGCGGGCCGAAACGTCGGCGCATCCTGCGTCGCCAGATACTTCCTCACGGTGTTGACGGAGCAGCCAACCTCACAAGCAATGGCACGCAGGCTCTTGCCCTGCTTGTGCAATATCCTGATCTGCATGTATCCCTCGTACGAGATCATCGCCGCTCAAAGCGGCCATTATCCCTTCGTCGAGGTGTATCAATTCCTCAGTGCCGACGGTGTATCAATTTACAGGTGCCGATGACAATGTCGAACTGCAGCCGCTGGCCGTCGCGAAGATTTTGAAGGAACTGGTCGTCAAAGAAGCGGTCGGCCTCGTTCTCCTCGGCAAGCAGGCCATTGACGACGACTGCAACCAGACCGGCCAGCTGCTCGCCGCATTGCTCGATGCACCGCAAGCGACGTACGCCTCATTCGTTGAACGTTGCGGCGAACGGCTCGTGGTTGAAACAGAAACTGACGACGGTCGCGAGACGGTGGAGACGAGCTTTCCTGCCGTCATAACTGCGGACCTCCGCCTTAATGAGCCGCGCTACGTTACGTTGCCTAACCTCATGAAGGCGAAGAAGAAGCAGCTGGACGTAATCGACGCTATGAGCTTGAGCGTAGATATTGCACCGCGTTTGCGCACGGTGAGTGTGCGAGAGCCCGCACCCCGCAAGCCGGGTGAACTGGTCCCTGATGTAGTTACGCTCGTGTCTCGTCTGCGTGCCGAAACAATCTGAATCCGGAAGAAACGTCATGTCCATCCTTGTTATTGCAGATGTCCTGGGTGACACGCTGCTTCCATCAACCTTCAACACCGTGACAGCGGCGCGTGAAATCGCGAGCCACACCGACACTGAGATTCATCTCCTGCTGGCAGGAGAGCAATCCAACGATTTGGCGAAGTCTGCTTTCCAGCTTCCTGTCACGAAGGTTCTGACAGCGACTTTCGCCAGTCTCTCAGACCGCAATGCGGAAAGTGTGGCGAAGACCGTTCTTGCTGTAGCCAGGAACGGCTACACGCACGTGCTATTCAGTGCCTCGAGTTTTGGCAAAAGCGTTGCGCCACGCGTTGCGGCGAAACTGGATGTTGCACAGCTCTCCGATATCACTGCGGTCAAGGGGCCCTCGACCTTCGAGCGCCCGACTTACGCAGGCAATGTGATAGCAACTGTCGAAGCGCTTGATGGCGTAAAAGTCATTACCGTGCGTTCGACAGCATTCCATGCAGCGCAAGATCCAGGTAACGAAGCTGCGGTTGTTTCGATTGAGGCTGTTACTGACGAACGCGGTGCGCGAATCACGGGACGACATAGCGAGGTCTCCGACCGGCCGGACCTGGCGTCCGCAAAAATCATCGTCTCGGGCGGTCGCGGCCTCGGCAGCAAAGAAAACTACGACCGTGTCTTGACACCCCTCGCCGACAAGCTCGGCGCGGCTCTGGGGGCTTCCCGTGCGGCGGTCGACGCCGGCTTTGCTCCGAACGACCACCAGGTTGGGCAGACAGGGAAGGTTGTCGCGCCCGACGTGTACGTCGCGATTGGGTTGTCTGGCGCAATTCAACACCTCGCGGGCATGCGCGATTCGAAAATCATCGTCGCTGTCAACTCCGACCCTGATGCGCCAATTTTCGGTGTCGCGGACTACGGACTTGTCGCGGACCTCTTTGCAGCAATACCTCAGTGGCTTGAGGCGCAGTAAATGTTTGGCTGACCGACGTCGACCCGGCAAGCATTTGACGAGTCGAGTTTATTCTAAGACCCCACGAGGTACCCATGAATTATCGGAAGATTTTTGGAGCAGCGGCGGTTACTCTTGGCTTTGTCTGTTTGTCCGCGTCGGCGTCGGCCGCGACCACTTCGCCCTGGTGCACTTCTGGGAAGCCCATCAAGTTTGCGGAAGTCGGCTGGGACAGTGGCAAGTTCTTTACCGAAGTTGCGCGATACGTTCTCGAGAACGGTTATGGCTGCAAGACCGAAACGGTGAACGGCTCAAACTCCATTACGCTTGGCGCGGTCGCGACGAACGACCTCCAGGTGTTCGTCGAGTACTGGAACGGCCGCACGGCCGCTGTCGAAACGGCCGCCAAGGAAGGGAAGGTCAAACTCGTCGGCGACCTCGTCAAGGGCGGTAGCGTGGAAGGCTTCTATGTTCCCGCATATGTCGTCCAAGGGGACCCGAAGCGAGGTATCAAGCCGATTGCTCCCGACCTCAAGTCGGTCGCGCAACTGGCCTCTTACAGCAAGGTGTTCACTGACCCGGAAGACCCGACAAAGGGAAGCGTTCTCAACTGTCCTATCGGGTGGCAGTGCGAGTCCGACAACTCGCAAAAGCTGAAGGCGTACAAGCTGGACAGCGCGTTCACAAACACGCACCCTGGAACGGGGGCTGCGATGGACGCGACCATCGCCTCCGCATATGAACGTGGCAAGCCGATTGTCTACTACTACTACCAGCCGTCGACGCTGCTCGCACGTTATCCGTCAGTCAGGCTTGATGAGCCGGCATTCAATGAGCAATGCTGGAAGACCATCAACAGCAGTAAGGATGCCAATCCCTGCCCGTCGGCATCGCCCGTCACGAACCTCAAAGTCGTTGTCTCCGCTCCGTTCGCCGCGGCGGACCCGACAGCCGTCGACTTCCTGAGCAAGATGTCGTTGCCCATGTCGGCAGTGAACCAGGCTCTCGCGAACATGGGCGCGACGAAGGCGGACCCGCGAGCTCTCGCCGTCCAGTACCTGAAGAACAATCCGCAGGAGCTTGCCGCGTGGGTCCCCGCCGATGTGGCCCAGAAGGTCGAAGCTTCAATTTCGAAATAGGCATGACGCCCGATGCTCCTTGGTGCGCATCGGGATGTGGAGGCAATGCGGTGAAAGACATCTTTCTGTCGGTGAACCTGGCTGATAGCATCAATCAGGGCTTCACCCATATCGTCCAGCAGTATGCTGACCAGTTCCACGCGGTCAGCACCTGGCTGCTGGTTTGGGTCCTCAACCCGGTTGAACATGGGCTTCAGGCTGCCCCCCCTCTAATCGTGTTGCTCGCAGTCGCGGTTCTGGCATGGTTTGGCACCAAGCGCCTCGTTCCCACGTTTGGGATGGTCGCGCTTCTGTATGCGATTGGTTGCCTGGGACTGTGGGGCAAGCTCATGTCTACCGTTTCCATCATGCTTGTTTCTGTGCTGGTGACCGTCATCATCGGCATACCGATGGGGATTGCGATGGCAAAGTCCCGCATGCTCCGGAGGGTGCTGAACCCGATTCTGGACATGATGCAGACGTTGCCTTCATTCGTGTATCTGATTCCTGTCCTGATGCTTTTCGGCTTGGGGCGCGTGCCGGCAATTTTCGCGACAACCGTGTATGCCTTGCCGCCTTTGATGCGTTTGACGGAACTCGGACTTCGGCAACTACCCGAGGACGTGCTTGAGGCATCGCGGGCATTTGGCGCAACGGGATTGCAGCAACTACTCTCGGTCGAACTTCCCCTCTCTTTGCCATCAATCATGGCAGGCCTCAATCAGGCAGTGATGATGTCTCTCGCTATGGTGGTCATCGCGTCGATGATCGGAGCCAAGGGGCTCGGGGAAGATGTGCTGTCGAGTATCAACAACCTGGACATGGGACAGGGGATTCAGGCTGGTCTGGCAATTGTTATGTTGGCAGTTGTCTTTGACCGGGTCACGCAGGGGTACGGCCGCTCCCGCCGCGAGCGACTGAAGTCAGAGGCTGGTACGCTGCGCAGCCGTAAGGCGAGTCCCGTGGGTGCCGAACATCAGGAGGCAAACGTATGAGCTCCACGTTGATTGAACTGCGAAACGTCTACAAGATTTTCGGACGTGATTCCCGGAGTTTGCGTGCCGCGCAGGAGGCCGCGCGAAAAGGAAGCAGCAGACAGGACATTCTCGAAAGCACCCAATGCACCGTGGCAGTTCGGGACGTCTCGCTTGAGATTCGCGAAGGTGAAATATTCGTCATCATGGGGCTGTCGGGCTCAGGAAAGTCCACTCTCGTTCGGCATTTCAACCGCCTTATCGAGCCGACGGCAGGTCAGCTGCTTTTCCGGGGCAAAGACCTTTTGAAACTTTCCAAATCCGAAATGCGGAACGTGCGGCGATACAACATCGGCATGGTGTTCCAAAGCTTCGCCCTGCTTCCCCACAAGACGGTCATGGAGAACATCATCTTCGGAAGGATGCTACGGGGCGATTCGAAGTCCACCTCGATTGCAGAAGCAGAAAAGTGGTTGCAAGGACGCATTGGTTTACGGGGATATGGCGACAAGTTCCCCGATGAACTGTCAGGCGGTATGCGGCAGCGCGTGGGACTCGCCCGGGCGCTTGTGTCGAACCCAGATATCCTCTTGATGGACGAAGCCTTTTCGGCACTCGACCCGCTAATCAGGACTGACCTGCAGGACTTGCTGCTCGAAATGCAAACGGAATTGAAGAAAACAGTCATCTTCATCACGCATGACATTGATGAAGCCATGAAGCTGGGTTCCCGGATTGCAATCATGAAGGACGGGGAGGTCGTGCAGGTAGGAACCCCTCAAGTGATTCGGGATAACCCAGCGAATGACTACGTGCGGCGATTCTTTAAGAAGGGACCTGCTCATTGAGCAAAACGCTGTGCCGCAACGTCAACGGACGCGACATGGACCACCAAGCTCGGAGTTGGCAAACGGAGATAACGGACGCCTATGAGCAGGAACTTCTCGGTGTGTATAGAGGCGAGGTGTTGGGTCACAGGTTCTTCCTCGAGATGGCCGGACACTACCGACGGGACACCTACGCGAGGCGTGCCTTTGCGCTATTGGCGGTAGTCGAGCACGAGACGGGGCTGTTGCTGCGTGGCTTGCTGGTGAGACATCGTATCGAATGTCCTTTGCCCATCGAATCGTCAGCGAGCGGAGTGGCTGCCGCCCAGGCCATGACGGGTCTGCCGTGGCCCCTCCTCATGGAAGCGATGGCAGAAAGAATTTGCCCGGCAATCGTTCGTTTTGAAGCGCTGTTGGGAACGGCGCCAGCTGAAGACCATGAGCTTATCGAGCTACTGGTCGAGCATGAACGAGCCCTAGAGGCGTTTGTGCGATGCGGGCGGAGTCGGCGCAACGACGCGCTGAAGGCGAGTGTGAGGTATCTGCGTCGCCTGAAACCCACCAATTCGCAGAGACTGCTCATCTGACGCAAGAGTTTCCAGGCACAAAGAGTCGGTCAGACGGCGCCTCAGTCTTTCGGGTAACTGTGGAGCAACGCTGGCTCCCGTGCCTGAAAGAACAGCCGTCCGCTTACCATTCAGGTGCGCGGTACCACCTGTATCCACGGTCACTTATCTTCAGAGGTGAGGGAACTTTGGCGTCGTACGGATTTCCATACGACGCTTTTCTTTTTGTTGTGCGCCCGGTTTCGAACAGGCGCCTGGCTGGTGTTGATTCATGCAAGGTTCGGCGATTTTTCTCAGATCGCACTCAGAGAACAGGGCTTTACCCTGGCGCTGAGCATCGGTCGCAGAACCCCACAGACTGTGCGCCATTGTGGATGATGCTCCCGAGTGTGCATGATTATCCTCATGCAATGCACCGGTTCTTTCGTGTTGACTAGCACGTTTTGGCTCGAAATGATGAGCCAGGCTGATAGGTCAAATTGGAGTTTGGAGAGACATATGAAGTCAAAAATCGTAAGCGGGGTCGTCACGCAGGTGGCGCTTCTTGCTTGTTGCGGCGCGGCGATGGCACAGCAGACGGTCAAAATTGGCTATGCGGGACCGATGACGGGTCCGGTCGCTCAAATCGGCAAAGATAGCGAGAACGGCGTCCGTCTCGCAATCGACGAGGCGAACGCAAGCAACATCAGCATCGGCGGCCAACCCGTTCGATTCGAACTTGACTCTCAAGACGACATGGGAGACCCGAAGACGGCAACGACGGTCGCGCAAAAGCTGGTGGACGACGGCGTAGTCGGTGTCGTCGGACACCTGAACTCCGGGGCCACACTACCCGCCTCGAAGATATATTCCGACGCCGGCGTGACAGAGGTCTCGCCTGCTTCGACTAACTCTCTATATACGAGACAGGGCTTCAAGACAGCGTATCGTGTCATCGGAGACGACCACGACGTGGTTCGAGTGTTGGTGGGATATGTTCTCGACAAGATGCACGCCAAGCGCATTGCTGTGGTCGACGACCGCAGCGCCTACGGTCAGTCCTTCTCAGACGATGTCATTGCGCAACTCAAGGCGAAGGGCATTACGCCCGTCGACCGCCAGTATGTCTCGACGCAGACTATCGATTTCCGCAGCGTGTTGACGGCGCTAAAGTCCAACAACCCGGACGTGCTGATATATGCGGGTGTGGACGCGCAGGCAGGCCCTATGCGCAGGCAAATGGTCGCGTTGGGAATGAGCAAAACCCTGATTGCTGGCTGCGCAATCGAAACTGACAAGTTCGTTGAGCTCGCGGGAGGTCCCGCGAACGCAGAGGGTAACATCTCCTCTGAGTCCGGATTCGCGCTCGATGCCATGCCGAAGGGCAAGGAATTCACGCAAAAGTTCTCGAAATACGGAAAGCCGGTTCTCTATTCACCGTATGCATATGACGCAACATGGGCGTTAATCAAGGCCGTGCAGGCGGCTAATTCGGTAAAGCGTGCAGACCTGCAGCCGGCGCTTCGAAAAGTGAGCTTCGATGGTGTTACCGGCAAGATTTCTTTTGACGACCGGGGCGACCTGCAGATTGCGCGTGTCACGATTTTCAAAGTCGTCGACGGACATTGGAAAGGCGTCCAGTCGGTGTCGGTCGCGAAATAGGTTGTTTGTTGGTGTGATTTATCATACGTCGTTATCAGCAAAACGCGGATGAGATGGAAGGTATCAGATGACATACCACGTGTCTGACGTGAACAAGACGTTACACAATCGGCTTCCCTATGCATTTGTTGCGCTGAACTGTCCGGTTGTGCTGTTTGATTTCGCTGGTGCAAATACCTCACCGAAGGAAACCGGCACGTTGACAAAATCCGGTCTGCTCGCAGTGCGACGTATCTGATGTACGCATCGGACTTGGCCACGGAAGGTATCTTTTGCTTGCTTGCTTGCTGGGTGCGTGCGTGCGAAGCACGTCTTCAATCACTTTTGGCCAGCCACGCGGTGAGCGATATTCGAGCAGATTAATCGTTTGAATACCTGGATACCGTTCGCGCAGAGAAGAGCCGATGTTGTCAGCATCAATACCTCACGGTATCGGTGGGTAGCCTGTAGTTTTGGGGTCTTCATCAGGCTCCGCATGGTGAGCGGCGAAAACAATTGAACTCTACATCGTGCACTATCTGCTCCGCGTCGCCGAAGCCGGACTCTCCAGGGAGTCCTGCTATCTGACAGTTGTACCCGGACGCGCGGCGCGCGCATTGTCGCGCTTTTCATGGCCGGTCTGCCACTGTCGAGCATGGTCGGCAGCCCGATTTCCGGCTGGATCACGGCGGTCTTTAACGGCGCGCACGGTTTGAGCGGCTGGCAATGGTTGTTTCTGCTCGAAGCGTTGCCGCCGATCACATTCGGCATCGCGATTCTTGCGTGGCCGCCGAACAGCATCGAAACGGCGGGCTGCTCACTGCCGAGGGAAAGAAAACGCTGCGCGCGAATCTCGACGCGGAATCGTCGGCGGACAAGAGCCTTTTGCTGCGCGGCGCGTTCGCCGATTTCAAGGTCTGGGCGCTGGGCCTGATCGATCTATGCGTGTTGCTACGCCTGTACGCGACGAGTTTCTGGTTGCCGTCGATCCTGCGCGATACCGTGTCAAGGACCCGTACCACATCGGTTGGCACTGGTGGTGCCGAATGCGCTGGCCTTGTTGACCACACGTACTGCGGCGCCAGTTCCGACCGCCTGCGCGAGCGCCGCCGGCATATCGCTCCACGACATGTATGCCATCGAGCCTCAGACACGCTCCGAACTGGCTGTGCGTTATACGCGCGCGGAGGCGGTGGCGTGCTTCATCAGTTGCCCGGCAATCCGCACTGCGGGCGTGACGCCAAGCTGGAGGCAAGGCTCTCTGCGCTTGTACTTGCCAGCAACCAGATGATCGTGGAGGATCTCGCGCGCCGAATATTGCCTGAGGCGCCAATTGAGGGGTTTCGGCGCGCTATTCAGCTAGGTCTGCGTGCGCGCATTTCTGTATTCGGGAAGGGGCACGTATTGATCGTGAATCAGGACTGGTCGACACATGCCTGAGGTCTACGCTGACCTGTATGGCCCGGATCCTGCGGGCCGCTCTTTCGGTGTTCTAAGAAAGATGAACAGGCCAACGAATTAGTGGAGTGATTGTCAGGTGCGGCATTCGCACGGAGCGCTGATGCGGAAACGCGCCTACTGCTAGAGCAGATTGAAATACTCCCGTTGTTCCCATTGGGAAACCTCGTCCTCGTATCGCGCGATCTCGGCGCGTTTGATCCGGACGAAGTAATCGACAAAGGCCGCTCCGAGCGTTTCGCGCAGCATCGCATCGCGCTCGAGCGCGTCTAGCGCTGCGGATAGCGAGCCGGGCAGCGTATCGGCGGGCGTGGCGTAGGGGTTGTCGGCCGATTTGCCGGGGTCGGTTTGGCGTTCGATACCGTCGAGCCCCGATACGATCTGCGAGGCGAAATACAGATACGGATTCGCCGCCGGTTCCCCGACGCGATTTTCGATCCGCGTCGCTTCATCGCCAGCGCCTCCGAGCACACGCGCCATCGCACCGCGATTGTCATGTGCCCAGCAGGCGCGATCCGGCGCCAGCGAATTCGCGCGAAAACGCTTGTAGCCATTGATGGTCGGCGTCGCGAAGGGCGTCGCGGCGCGTGCGTGCGCCAGCAGGCCGCCGAGATAATGCATCCCGAGCGGCGAGAGCGCGGCGTTCGTCTCTTTCGGTATGAACAGGTTCCTACCGTGCGGATTCTCGCTCGAAGGCAACGTGGTCAGCGATTGATGCAGATGCCACCCGCTCGACACGACATTCGGAATTCTCGGACGACACATAAACGTGGCGTGATAGCCGTGACGCGCGCAGACCTGTTTGACTGCGTTGCGAAACAGCAGCATCGAATCGGCAGCGACAGCGGCGGTTTGTGGCGCAAACGTGAATTCGAACTGGCTCGGACCGAACTCGATTTCGAGCGAACTGACGGGCAGTTCGAGCCGCTGGCACGTGTCGCGCAGCAGTTGCATCAGATCGTCGACGGCATCGAAACGCAATTCCGTCAGGTACTGGTAGCCGTGCGTCAACAGTTCGATCTCGACCGGCGAACCGGGTTGTCCGGCATCCGTCGCGGCCATATGCGCGTCGGTGAGGCGGAATACGTGAAACTCGACTTCAAGCCCGGTAAGAAGTTGCCAACCGCGTCGTGCGAGTTCGCCTGTCGCGCGGCCGAGAATCGCACGTGTCGCAAACGGCACCGGCGCGCCGTCGGGCAGATACGCGTCGCACAGCAGCCAGCCCGTGCGCGGCGACCACGGCAACGCCCTGAAGGTCGTCGGGTCACCGACCAGCAATGTATTCGCAGTGCCGGCCAGCCCATCGAGGCCGAGCCCGCCGTCCGCCGAGAACACTGAAAACACTGACCGGTGCGATGTGTCCTTGGCGTACATCGTCGCGGTGAAGCCGACGCCCGACCGCAAGGCCTTACGCGCTTCGCTGGCGACCAGTGTCTTGCCGCGCAGAATGCCGTGCTGATCCGGAAACGAGAAACGCACGGTATCGAAATCGCCCTGATCGAGGCGGGCGATCAAACGCTCGGCGGCCGCGGCTTGCGCGTCGCTCCACAGCGCATGACGTTCTACGAACGGCCCGCTCATCAGTGCGACTCCGTAGGTAACGATGCTAACCGCGACGCCGGCTTCGGCGCGGGCGCGTCGGTGGTGACAGACGCCGCCCAACCCGCCGTCGCACGTCGTCGCTGGTCGGCGTCCTGCCAGTAAGTGGCTACCTCGGTAGCGGCGCTCACGCCGTCGATTGACGGCGGCCCATTCAGCGTTTTTGCTTCGTCGGGGGATAGCATCATGGTCGTGGTTTCGCCGCGCTGTACCGCTCGAATCGCTTCCTTCAGCATCCGTCTATACCGGACGATCGCCTTGTCCGCCGTGCCCAGATGTTCGCGCGTGCGATCCTGAATCGCGCCTTGCGATTCGACCGCCCACTGATCGTGGACGTTGATATCGTGGCCCATGCCGGTGTAGGTCTCGGTTAGCTGTTCGCCGATGTCGTAGCCGTAATTGTTGCGGCGATTGCGACGCGAGGTGTAGTCGGGCAGTTCATACAGTTCGAGGCGTTGCGCGCGCATCTGCGCCTTGTCGACCGGCGCGCCGAAGCTCGTGAAGATCGCATACCAGTAGCAATGCGTATCGTCGACCGGGACATGCCATTGGGCAATCGTCATTTCCGAACTCATCGGAATCACGAACGCCTGCGGAAACACCAGATTGGTCACGCGCACATGGGTGCGCTCGCTATCGAGTTCGCGCAGCGCGGTCAGTCGCATGCCATACGGCGTCGCGTCGACCTGGATGGTGGGGCGATCGTACTCGCGGAGCACGGTGGTAATCGCCACATCGGAATCTGACGACGTCCCGCGAAACTGTTTGCCGTAGCTTTCCGCCGGATTCCCGTCTTCGAAAAAGCGATGCAGATACGACGCGTGCGACGGATCGATGCCAACTTCGAGCGCCTGCAGCCAGTTGCATTCGAACAGACCCTTGAACGCAAAGATGTATTCGTCCGGCGCGACGAAGCAGTCGAAGTCGGGAAAGGCAGGCGGCTCGCCCTTGCCGATAAACGCAAACAGGATGCCCGCGCGCTCGGTCACCGGATACGCAGCCTGCTTAACGCGGTCGCAAAGCCGCACGTTCGGCGGTTCGGCGGGCGTTTCGAGGCACTTGCCTTCTACATCGAACAGCCAGCCGTGAAACAGGCAGCGTAAGCCGCCGTTTTCAAGGCGGCCATACGCGAGATCGGCGGCGCGGTGCGGGCAATGCCGGTCGAGCATGCCGTAGCGGCCCTGTTCGTCGCGAAACAGGACGAAGTCTTCGGCCATCAGGCGCACGGTCTTGACCGGGCGCTCTCCCGCCAGTTCCTCGATCAACGCGACCGGTTGCCAGTATTGGCGAAGCAAGGCGCCCCCCGGCGTGCCGGGTCCGACGCGCGTCATCATTTCATTGTCTGCCGCTGTTTCCATCCGGGATGCTCCTGAAGCGTAAATCTGGATACGTGAAAAGGCATGATGGCAGCGGAATCGCACCGCGTCCGCGAAGCGGCCGCGTACTCAAGCGGTGATCAGATGGCAGCCGCATGCGTAGAAATCGGATAGCGCAGCCTGAAGTCGGGCAATCCGCGCGGGATCGGCGGGCGAGCCGGTCTGCGCGGCGCCCGCCCGGCTGGCGTCGTCGAGTAGCGCCTGCTGAAGCGCATCGCGCGAGACACTCGCACAGGCGCCGTTGCGGACCACCGTGCGGCCCGCGACGACGAGCGAGTCAATGTCCTGCTTGCGCATGCGCGTCAGCAGCAGTTCGAGCAGACGTTCGTCGCCATCCGCGCTGTGTAGCGTGCCGGGCAAGTCGTGAAGATCTGGTGTGTCGGCAGTGATGCGTGACAGGTCGATCAAGAGGATGTCGGCAGACATGCCGGCTTCGAGCGTGCCGCCGCCGTCACCGACGATGGTCGCGCGCCCGTGCGTACTGGCCGCTTCGAACAGCGTCGCCAGCGGTAGGGTCATTTGTCCGTTCGCCTGATGCAGATGACGCAGCAGGCGCAACTCGCGCAGCATGTCGTCATCGTCGTCGAGCGCCATGCCGTCCAGACCGACCCCGAACTTCACGCCGCATTCGCGCAATAGGGCAAGCGGCGCGATACCCGATTGCAACCGCAGATTCGACGACGTATTCAGCGACACCGTGACGCCATGCGCAGCGAGCACGTCACACTCTTCGCGGGTCAACCACACGCCGTGCGCGAGCGTCAGGCGCGGCGACAGAAAGCCGATTTTCGCGAGCAGCGCGATCAGGCCGCCTTGACCATACCGCGCGTCGGCCCATTCGCGTTGCCGGCGCGTTTCGAACAGATGCATATGAATGCGCCGACCGGTCCGCGCCGACGCCTTTGCAACGGCTTCGAGCGTCGCGTGATCGACCCATTGTGGCCCGACAGGTCCGTACTGAACCGAGAACCACGGATGCTCTAGAGCGGCGATCCGTTCGGTGAGCGCGAGGTTCTCGGCGAGCGATCGGGCAGGGGTTTGCGAGGCGAGAACGGCGGCGTGGTCGGTGGGATCGAGACGCGACAGCAGCGCGCCGAGGTTGCCGTAGACGCTCGGATTGACGCCCGCAAAGGGCACCGCGAAGGCGATCCGCAAGCCGATATCGCGCGCGGCTTTCGAGACGGCGAGCGCTTCGTCGTACAGTGCGCTGCCGAGCTGCGTGTTGTGACAGTGATTGGCCGCGCACACGCCACCCTCGACCATCGCAGCAAAGGCGGTGGCGGCGCGTAGATAAGGATCGACGAGCGGCTCGCGCGCGAGCGCGGCCAGCCAGTGTTCGAGCGGTCCGTCGTGCGCGCCGAAGGCCACGCTGCGCAAGCCGCGACCGTGGTTGTGCGCATCGACCGGCGCGGGCAGTGCGACGAGATGCGCGACTGCTTGCGCCGCCTCGGAGTGTGGCGCAAGCGCCTCGACCTCGACGATGCGGCCGTCGCGGATCCTTATGCTCGACGGCCCGAGCGACGGCACACGGCCAGGCGCTGCGAACAGCCTCCCGACGTGAAGCGTAGTGTCGGAATTGCTCGTCGCGCGAGTGCCGTCCATCGCGATCATCGGCGCGGCCTTCAGGACGCGCCCGCTGCGGCATTGACCGATGCCGCCGCCGACACTGCCGCTGACGACGTAATCGCAGCGCTGGTCTGATCGATGTTGCGCGGCGTCGCGGCCGGCATCTTCTGGATGCGCGTGACCGGCTGGCCGTGTCCGCGCGCGCTTTCTACCAGTTCGCGGTCACGCATCACGAAACGCCCGCGCACGAGGGTATGGATCGGCACGCCCTTGACCGGCGTGAGATTGAACGGCGACGAGTTGCCGATCGACTTAAGCCGCTTTGACGAAATGATTTCTTCGCGATCCATATCGATCACCACGATATCGGCGTCCGCGCCGGGCAGGAGCACACCCTTGAACGGATAAAGACCGAAGGCATTGGCCGGTGCGGTGGCCGTCAGGCGCACGTAGTCGTTCAACGTCAAACGTCCGGCGGCGACCTGCGTGAGCATCAGCGGCATTTGCGTTTCGACGCCCGTGAAGCCGCAATCCGCGCACCAGATATCGTCCTTGAATTTTTCGGTTTCGGCGTGCGGTGCGTGATCGGTCGCGATCATGTCTATCGTGCGATTGCGGATAGCCTGCCACAGCGCATCCTGATGCCGCTTCTGACGTATCGGGGGATTCACACGGATCAGCGAGCGTTTATCGCGATAGGCGCGCTCGTCGAGCAGCAGATAGTGCGGCGCGGTTTCGGCCGTGATGTCGACGCCGCGCGCTTTCGCTTCGGCAAGCGGGCGCAATTCGTCGGCGGACGACACATGCAGGATATGAATCCGCGCGCCGGTCCACTCGGCCAGAATCGCTGCCCGAGCGACCGCTTCGACCGCAACCACCGGGGGACGCGCGTCGAGGTGTGCTAGCGGATCGTGACGTCCGGCTGCTTTCAACTGCTGCTGGCGACGCGCCATGATCGATGCGTTTTCCGCGTGCAGCGAAATCCGCATGCCGTGCTTCGCGACGATCTCGAAGCCTTCGAGCATCGCGCCTGTCGGCGGCGAAGGCAAGTTGCCGAAGGTATTGCCCATGAAACATTTGAACGCCGCAACGCCACCGCCGATCAGGTCTTCGAGCTGATCGAGATTGTGTTCGCCGAGCAGCCCATAGATACCGTAGTCGACATACGCTTTCTGCGCGGCTTCCTGCTTCATTTTCAGCGCTTCGAGCGTGCCGGTCGGCGGATTCGTGTTCGGCATTTCGAATACCGTCGTGACGCCGCCCATCGCCGCGCTCGCCGTTCCGGTCGCCCAGGTTTCCTTGTGCGTATAGCCGGGCTCTCGAAAGTGAACATGAACGTCGATCGCGCCTGGCAGTACGTGCTTGCCGTGCGCGTCGAGCGTTTCCTTCGCCTCGGGCATGCTCGCGTCGTCGCCGAGGCAGAGCACGCGCCCGTCCTTGATGGCAATGGAAGCGACGAACTGCGTGGTGTCGGTGACGATCGTGCCGCCGCGAATAATCAGGTCTGCAATCATGGAAGGTCGTGCGAGTGTGGGATCGGAGGGCGCAGAGCGCGGGGCGTGAGCGACGGGTGGCGGCGAATCAGAGCATGGCCCAGCCGCCGTCGACCGGAAGGTCGATGCCGGTGATCTGCCGCGACACGTCGGAGGCGAGGAAGAGGCACGCGTGCGCGACGTCGGCATCGACGCTGATCCGCTGCAAGGCGTAGTCCTGCGCGTGATGCGCGACCGCCTGCTCTTCGCTGATCGAAAGCTTGCGCATCACGTCGGGCACGACCTTGGTGCGGAACCGCTCGCCGTCCACCATGCCGGGCGCCACGTAATTCACGTTGATGTTGTGACGGCCCGCTTCGAGTGCCGCCGATTTCGTGACGCCGCGCAAACCCCATTTCGAAGCGGAATAGGCCATGCGTCCCGCACGACCACGCATCCCGAAGGTGCCGCCGACGTTGACGATCTTGCCGTAGCGCCGCTCGATCATCGACGGCATCACCGCATGCATCATGTTGAAACAGCCGGTGAGGTTCAGTCCGACGATCTGGTCGAACTCTTCAGTAGTGGTGGTCCACGTCGTGCCGCCGACCGGACCCGTGCCGCCCGCTACATTGACCAGCACGTCGATCTGTCCGAACCGTTCGAGCGTGGCCACCGCCAGTGCTTCGGCATCGGCGGGCTGCGTGACGTCGCAGCGTATCGTCAGGGTTTCGATGTGCAAGTCATGCACATCGTGCAACTCGCGGGCGAGCGCGTCGATGGCCGCCGTATCGCGACCCGCAAGCACCAGATGCGCGCCTTCGTGAGCAAACGCTCGCGTGATCGCCGGGCCCATCCCCTTGGCAGGTCCGGTGATGACGACGACTTTTTTGCCGAGTTGCAGTTCCATTTATTTTCCTCCCGGTAATGATCCATGACGCGCAGGGGGCATATCGCGCTCACCTTGCCGGTCGTATCCGGCCAATGGCATCAAGCTTGCTTTTTGCCGTACCCGGTTACTGCGCGTTCGGCGTGAATTGTCCGGTTGCAACGCTGTGCAACGTGATTGGACGATACTCGATCAATAACCGGCGACCAGGTGTTAATTTGGTTTGAACGTGTTGCCGAATCGGCTATGGAGAACGATTTTGAGTCTGCGTAACATGCGGGTGGTTCAACCCCTCTATAAAGGAGTGCGACCGTGACGCTGCGTAGCATGCGGGTATTGCGATACCTGGAAGAGGTTGCGCGAGCGGGCTCGGTCCGTCAGGCTGCCGAGCGGCTTTATGTGACGCCTTCGGCGCTGTTGAGAAGAATTCAGGACATCGAGGAAGAACTGGGTATCCCGGTGTTCGAACGCACGCCTTCCGGGGTTCAGTTGACGGCGGGCGGCGAGCTGTTTTTGGGCTGGATACGCAATCAGAACGCGGGACTACGCCATGTGATGTCGCAGATCGAAGCGCTGTCGGGATTGCGTCGCGGCGAAGTGCGCGTGTCCGCAAGTCAGGCAGTCGCGCGCAGTTTTCTGCTGCATGAGATCGTCGAGTTCCGACGTCTGCATCCACTCGTCAAGTTCCACGTGACGATCTGCGACCACGGCCGCGCAATGCGTTCGCTGATCGGCTACGAGACCGATCTCGTGCTGATCTTCCGTCCGCCGCAAGCGGCCGAACTGCAACCGCTGATGTCGGTCGGGCAGGGACTGGTCGCGATCATGGCGGCCCATCATCCGCTCGCGGGCCGTGCGTCGTTGAGGATGCGCGAGTGCCTCGAATATGAAATCGGTTTGCCCGACAGCACGTTTTCCGGGCGTGAGATCATCGATGAAATCGTCGCGCGCAGTTCGGTGCGCCTCAACCCGATCGTCGAGGCGAATTCGTTCGATCTGTTGGTCGATCTGGTGCGCGAGTCGCAGATCATCACGTTTCAGATCGAAGTCGGCTCACTGGGCTGGAAGCGCGATCCGGCGCTGGCCGTCGTGCCAATCGACGATGCCGACGCCGCGCACGGTCCGCTCGTGCTCGGGCAGTTGCGCGGACGTGCGTTGCCGCTGGCCGCCGCGAAGTTCAGCGAGCAACTGTCGAGAAAGCTGCACGAATGGCGCTCGCCACATGTGCCCGAAAGTCCCGACCCTGCGGGTGAGCGTTCGAGATTGAGGGAGACTTACGCGGTGGGTTCATGAGCCGCATCATCCGCTGATCTCGCGATACGTTGCCACGAGCTGATCGACGCTGCTTCCTGACGGAACGTTTCTCAACTCTCGCACCAGATCGCGTCGTATCGAACGTGGCGTGATAGCCGCTTGTGCATCGTGCACGGATGCAGGGCGCGGCACGCCCTGTGCGCGACCCGGTCCGCATGCGTCCAACCGATGAACGATGAAAGATTGCGATGTACCGCACCCGCTTCCAGACGAAGCCAAGGAGACCGACGTTACCGGATCCACGATTACGGTCGAACTGACCGAAGGCACGAGTCTCGCGATCGCGTTATCGCCCGATGGCCGCACGATTGCGATGGATCTGCAAGGCATCTTGTGGACGATGCGCGTCGAAGGCGGAACCGCGCGCCGTCTGACGGACGACTTCGGCGATATCGCGCGGCCGCAATGGTCGTCGGATGGTTCGCGGATCGTGTTTCAGTCGTATCGGAGCGGCAATTTCCATCTCTGGTCGATCGACGCCGACGGCACACACCTGAACCAGCTGACGCACGGCGAATTCGACTGTCGCGAGCCGCGTTTTTCGCCCGACGGCCGTGAACTTGCGTTTGCTTCGGACCTTAGCGGCCGTTACGCTATCTATGCGATGGATCTCGCTACCGGCGCGCGTCGCTTGCTCTCAAGCGAACATGCTGCGAGTGAGGCGTCCGAGCCGTGCTGGTCGCCCGATGGCCACCGGGTCGTGTTCGTTCGCGACGGCGCTTTGGCATGTGCCGACCGCAATGGAATCGACGTGACGACCGAAACGGTGGCTGCCCGATGCTCGCATCCCGGTGCCGTCGTGGGGGCGCCGGCGTGGACGCCGGACGGGCGCAGCCTCGTGTATCGGGTGGCGCTCGGCAGCGCGCGCGACATGCGGGCGAGCCGTCTGTTTGTCGACGGCGTCGCGTTGACGGGCGACGATGAAGACGTGTTTCCGTTTCCCATCGTCTGGCTCGATCACGATCGCTTCCTGTATACGTCGGACGGCAAGATCCGGTGTCGTTCGCTGTCGCGCGGCGCGTTGGGCACGATCCCTTTCGCGGCGAGCGTCCAGGTCACGAAGCCGCAGTACACGCGTAAGTACCGCGACTTCCATGCGGATACGCCGCGCAAGGTCAAAGGTCTGTCGTTCCCGGTGCTCTCACCCGATGCGCGCCACGTCGCGTTCGGCGCGCTGAACCAGTTGTGGCTGTTGACGATCGGCGACCCGCAACCGGTGGCGCTCAGCGCAGACCCCTACGCGAAAATCTGGCCCGCCTTCTCGCCCGACGGCACCCGTCTCGCTTATATCTGCGATCGCGCGGGCAATATGGATATCTGGGTTCGCGAGCTGGCGAGTGGGATCGAAGTACAACTCACGGATGCGGGTCATGCGCTAAAGCAATGCAAATGGTCGCCTGACGGGATGCAGATTGCGTGTGCGTCGCAAGACGGTTTCATCTACCGGGTCGATGCCGTGAGCGGATCGATGCGGCGCGAATTGCATCAGACGGTGTGGTCCGGACGGCCCGACTGGTCGCCCGACGGTATGTACCTGGTGCTGGCCGCCGTGCGCCCGTATTCCGCGCGATTCCGCGAAGGCCGCAATGCCATCCTGATTCACGAACTCGCGAGCGGGCGGCTTCAGTATCACGACCCGTCGCCGACTGCGGGCGACGCGCTCGACGTGCGCAACGCCAACGGTCCGATCTGGCTCGGTGGCGCGGACGCCAACGGCGTCGGCGCATCGCGCCTGTTGTTTACGATGCGTGGAACACTGTGGTCGCTTCCGCTCGACGCGCATCACATGCCCTGCGCGGCGCCGCTGCCGCTCGGCGACGAAACCGCCGACGCGATTAGCGCAAGCGCCGATGGCCGGCACGTGATGTTTCTGTCGAACGCGCGCTTGCGCCTGCTCGATCTGACGGATGGCACCGTGTCGGAAGTTCCTCTCGATCTGACATGGACGCCGCACAGCGCGAGCGGACGAACCGTAGTTCGGGCAGGGAAGCTATGGGATGGCGTCGCAGATCACTCCCTAAATGATATGGACATCGTCGTCGAACATGGTCATATCGTGTCGATCGCGCCGCATGATCCGACGGACGCCGCGGATCGTCAAAACCCCACCGCCCGCTACATCGACGCGCGCGCATACACCGTGATGCCGGGCCTGACCGATATGCATACGCATCGCGAGATGGGCAATCAGCTTGGCGCGCGTGAACCTCGGATCTTTCTGTCGTTCGGCATTACGAGTACTCGCGGTCTGTCCGACAACCCATATCTGGCGCTCGAAAACAAGGAGTCGGTGGATGCAGGCGCGCGCATCGGTCCGCGCAGTTTTGCAACCGGCGATGCACTCGACGGCACACGCACGTTCTGGGATGGCATGCGGCCTATCGGCGGCCGGCAGCAACTCGAACGCGAACTCGGCCGTGCGCAGGCGCTCGACTACGATCTGATCAAATGCTACGTACGTCTGCCGCCCGACCTGCAACAGATGGCGACGCGGGGCGCGCACGCGCTCGGCATTCCGGTCACCTCGCACTACCTGTTTCCTGCGATGGCGTTCGGCGCGGACGGCTACGAACATATGGGCGGCACCAGCCGCTTCGGGTACTCGCGCACCGGTAGCGCGTTGGGCCGGATGTATCAGGACGTGCTCGCGATTTCGGCGGCGGCGGAGTGCTACCGCACGCCGACCCTGTTCGGACTCGAATCGATGCTGGCCGATTCACCCGCGTGGTTGTATAGCGACCGACGCCTCAAGACACTGTTCAAACCGGACGATCTGTCCGCCTTGCAGCACGCAGCGGATAGCGAGCCTGGACGATATATTCCGATGGTCGCGAGTCAGGTGCAGGCCATCGACACGATGATGAGGGCCGGCGTCAGGATCGTCACGGGTAGCGATTTTCCGATCGTCGCACCGGGCATCAGTCTGCATCTGAATCTGCGCGCAATGGTCCGTTACGGCATGACGCCGGTCGACGCGTTGCGCACGGCGACGAGTGTATCGGGCAGCGCGCTGCACCCGAATCTAGGCACGCTGAGGCCGGGCGCGCTCGCCGATGTCGTGTTCGTCTCGGGCGATCCGACGAGCTGCATCGACGACGCGGCGAATGTCGAAGCGGTGATGGTCGGCGGCGAGTACCGGACGCTCGACGAGCTTATCGAACCGTTTGCTGGAACAGCACTGAAGGGACACAGCGCGCGGCATTCCGGCACCGCACCGCCGCCCGCCGTCGAAGCGTCGCATACTGCATCGGCAACGCATTACTGGTGGCACGACGCGCGCTGGATCGAATGTGTGAATGCGGCCTGCTGCAGCGCATTGATGCCGATCCCGTCATTGGACGGGTCTGATGCGCCGGATGGAGCCGATCCTGCCAACAGGAGCGGTCCAGTTGGCCCGGCTGCCCGGCGGGTGTCACGCTGGTCCGGCGCCTATCGCAGCGGCGAGGCCTGAACTACGCCGTGCGGTCAGCACAAAACGGCGGCATGACACGAGGTCATGCCGCCGTTTTACCGTGCAAGCTGAACGTTCAACCCACCGCTTGCGAATATGCCTGCGCTGCAAACTCCGCTGACAACCGCCCGTGTTCGATGTCCTGTGCGACGTGCTGCGGGTCGCGCGCCGACGGATCGCCCAATCCCGCTCCGCCCGGCAGTTCGAGCACCAGCCGGTCGTCGGTGGGAATGCGCTGCAAGCCTTTCGCGCGCAACGCCGGGCCGGAGCCGAGGCGCACGATACCCGTCGCGCCATCGTGACCGCCTGCGCGACCGCGCGCGGCCGACTGCACGCGCTCGAACATCGCCAGCACTTCGAAGCTGGAACCGTCGCGCGTGCCGACTTCGACGATCTGACCCAGCCCACCTTGCGTGCGTCCCGCTCCTCCGCTGTCGGGCCGCAGTTCTTTGCGCCAGATGACGATCGGAGCGCCCGCTTCGGTGACTTCGACCGGCATCGCGCGCACACCGCTCGGAAATGCGGTGGCCGACAAGCCATCGAGCGTCGCCCGCGCGCCGGAGCCACCGCTATTGAAGAACACGGTATCGAAACTCGCACCTGTATTGCCGTCGACGCCGCGCAACTGCACGCTCCACAGGCACGACGATCCTTCTGCGGGCGTCTTGTCCGGCAATGCCTGACCAAGACAACCAAATACCAGATCGGGCAGCATCTGACCGATCACATGGCGCGCGGCGACCGGAGCAGGGCGCTGCGCGTTGAGGATACTGCCCTGCGGCGCATCGACGATAAAGGGCAGGAGGGCGCCGTGATTGTTCGGAATCTCGGCAGCCACCACGCATTTCAGGCCGAACACCGTATAGGCGCGGCAGTAGTTCAGCACGACGTTGATGCCCTGGCTGACTGCGGGCGCACTGCCTCCGTAGTCGACGGAGATGGTGTCGGCAGCGATCGTCAGGCGGGCGCGCAAGGTGATCGGCGTGTCGTAACCGTCGATCGTCATGTCCGCGTGCCAACTGCCTTGGGGCAGCTTCGCGATGGCCGCGCGCGTCGCCGCGAGCGACTCGTCGACGATATAGTCGGCCAACGTGTCGAGCTCGCGCATTCCATACTCGTCGAGCATCGAGCGCAACCGCACCGAGCCCGACTGGTTGCACGCGATATACGACAGCATGTCGCCTTCGGCCTGCAAGGGCGTGCGCACGTTGGCGCGCAGGATGTCCATCAGATCCTGGTTCAGCACGCCGCGCGAGGCCAGCTTGAGCAACGGAATCTGGAGGCCTTCCTCGAAGATCGAGCGGCCGTCCGGTCCTTGTCCCAATCCGCCGATATCCAGCTGGTGACAGCAGCAGCCGATAAACGCGACCACCTTGCCATCTGCGACCACCGGGCTGACTACTGTGATGTCGTGCAGATGCCCGGCTGTCAGCCAAGGGTCGTTGGTGACGAAGTGATCACCGTCTTCCATGCGCTCGACGGGGAAGCGTTCGAGAAAGTGGCGCACGCCTTCGGCCATCGAATTGACGTGTCCCGGCGTGCCCGTCACCGCTTCGGCGATCATCCGTCCACGGCTGTCGAAGATCGCCGCCGACAGATCGCCCGCATCGCGCACCGTCGTCGAAAACGCGGTGCGCATCAAGGCCTGGGCCGATTCCTCGACGATCGAAATCAGCCGGGTCCACATCAACTGCTTGCGCAGGTCGTTCAACGCGCCGCTCATACGGTGACTCCGGAAGATTCACGACGCGTCAGCACGATATAGCCGTGCGCGTCGATGGTCGCATCGAACGAGGCCGAGACGACCGTCGTGGTTTCGTGTTCGACGATCAGCGCCGGTCCTTCGATCCGGTCGCCAGGCAGCAAACCTGCGCGTCCGGCGACCGCGAACTCGACCGTCTCGCCGCTCGCCGGATCGACCACCCGGCGCGTGCTGCCGGGCCTGACGGTGCGCTGCGACGCGCTCGACTCGACGCGACGCACCGGCGTGGCTTCGGTCGTCACCGACATCCGCCAGGTCAGCACTTCCACCGCGAGTCCTTCGGCAGTCGCGCCGTACAGCGCGCGATACGCCGCGTCGAAGGTCGCGCCGAGCACGGCGGCATCGTCCGCGCCGAGCGTGCGCACCGGCACCTCGATCGCGATCTCGAAGCCCTGGCCGCAATAGCGCGCGAACGCGGTGCGCCGCTCGATGCGCGCAACCGATGCATCGGTGCGCGCGACGATTTCGTGCGCTTCGCCCGCCATCCGATCGAGCATCGCGTTGATCGCGTCTGGCTCGAAGCGGTCGAGCCGCTGATGCAGGCTGCGCGACACTTCATAGGCGATGGGCGCGCGCAGGAAGCCGACCGCCGAGCCGACACCCGCGCTGCGCGGAATCACCACTTCGCGGATACCGAGTTTTTCGGCGATGCGCGCGGCATGCAAGGGCGCCGCGCCGCCGAACGCGAACAGCGTGTGCGCGGCGGTGTCCGCGCCGTTTTCCATCGCGTGGACGCGGGCGGCGCTGGCCATGGCTTCGTCGACGGTTTCGCTGACGCCGAGCGCCAGTTGCGTGGCACTCGCATCCCACACGTTCAGGGATTCGAGCGCGGCGCGCGATGCCTCGGCGTCGAGCCGGATCGAGCCGCCGGCAAATGCGGCGGGGTCGATCCGGCCGAGCACGAGGTCGGCGTCGGTCACGGTCGGCGAGGTGCCGCCGCGTCCGTAACAGGCCGGACCTGGCTCGGAGCCGGCGCTGCGCGGGCCGACGTTCAGACGGCGCGCGCTATCGAGATGCGCGATCGAACCGCCGCCCGCGCCGATCTCGACCATTTCCACCACGGGAATCCGCAACGGCAAGCCGCTGCCTTTGCGAAAGCGGTGCACGCGCGCTACTTCGAACATCTGCGAGATGCGTGGACGGGCGTGATCGATAAAGCAGATTTTGGCGGTCGTGCCACCGACATCGAGCGCCAGCATGTTGTCGATGCCGCGTTCGGCTGCGACGCTGGCTGCGAAAATTGCGCCGCCCGCCGGACCCGATTCGACCAGCCGGACCGGAAAGCGCGCAGCGGTATCGACCGTCGTCAAGCCGCCCGACGACAACATGAGGAAGAGCGGACACTGAAAACCCAGCGTTCCGAGCTTGTCTTCGAGACGGCGCAGGTAGCTCGCGACCAGCGGTTGCACATAGGCATTTGCGACGGTCGTGGAGAATCGCTCGTACTCGCGCATCTCCGGCGACACTTCTGACGACAGCGAAATGCTCACGCCGGGTAGGCATTCGGCGAGCAATGCGGCGGCCGCCTGTTCGTGCGCGGGATTGGCGTAGCTATGCAGGAACGCGACTGCGACGCTCTCGACGCCAGCCGCACCGAATTGCGCTGCGGCCGCGCGGACCGCCGCGGCATCGAGCGGCAACAACACGTCGCCGCCCGCCGCGATGCGTTCGGCGATACCGACGCGCATGGTACGCGGCACCAGCGGCGTGGGCGACTGCATTGTCAGGTCGTACTGATCGAAGCGGCTTTCCGAGGCCAGCTCGAGCACGTCGCGAAAGCCGCTGGTAGTCAGCAACGCAGTCTTTGCGCCGCGCCGCTCGATTAGCGCATTGGTGGCGAGCGTGGTGCCATGCACGATCAACCCGACATCCTCAACGCGCAGACCGGCGCGTGCCAGAACGATGTCGATGCCTTCGAGCAGGGCGCGCTCGGGCGCGTCGTAGGTGGTGAGGATTTTGGTCGACTCGCGGCGGCCGTCGAATTCGAGCACCACGTCCGTGAACGTGCCGCCGATGTCCGCACCGATCCGTGCGTTCTTGCCTGGCTTCGTACCAGGTTTCATTTCTGCCTTCACTGCTGGCATCACTGCGATCTCCCCGGTTCCATGCTCACATCTGCGCGGCTGCTTCGGCAGCGCGCTTGTTGAGACTCTCGTAGAAACGGCTCAGGTGCTTGCCGACGTTCACGGCTTCGAAGCGCCTCTCGTGGTCCTGCGCAATCAGTTCGGGCAAGGGCTCGACCACGACGTCGCGATCCGGGTTCATGAAGAACGGGATCGAAAAGCGTTCGTGGCGCGACCGGTTGCGTACCCGATGGAAGTTCGACAGGTACCGGCCGTTCGACCACCACATCATCATGTCGCCGACGTTGATGGTCAGCGCGCCGGGAATCGGCGGCGCTTCGATCCATGTACCGTCACGGCGCTTCACTTCGAGACCGCCGCGCATATCCTGCGCGAGGATCGTGAAGGGGCCTTCGTCGGTGTGCGAGACGGTATTCGACACTTCGATATCGGCGTCGTCGGGTAGCGGAATGTAGTAAAGGAGACTCAGCTGCGAAAGCGGCCTGTGAAAGTACCCGTCGAAGCGGTTCTCATGCAGCCCGAGGCCAATCGCGAACGCCTTGAGCAACTCCCGCGACAGAGCGGTCATCGCGTCGTAGTAGCGCGTACAGGTGTCGCGGAACACCGGCATGTCGGCGGGCCAGCGGTTCGGTCGATAGAACAGCGGATCGACCTCGCCGTCGTCGAATTCGCTTTGCAAGCGGTATTGCTCGTGCAACCGGCTGTTGCGCGAGAGCTTCTGCGCCGGCGGCATCGGCACCCAGCCGCGATACCAGTCGACGGTCGCAAGCGCCTGCTGCTTCTCTTCGGCGGGACGATGATAGAACTCGGCCGATTGCTCGAATGCACCGTCGATCAGCGCCTGATCGACGCCATGGCCACTGAGGTAGAAGAATCCGATGCGCGTGCAGGCCTCGGCGATCTGGGTGGCGACCCGCGCCTTGCCCGAAAGATCGCCACGCAGGAAAGGCGAGAAATCGATGATGGGAATTTCGGAGATATCGACCATGCGGGCGACGATCTTGTCTTCAATGCCTTCCGAGCTACGGGACATGTGATGTGCCTTGAAGGAGAGGGGAGCGGGCCAGTGAACGCGCGGCGAAACGAGATGCGTCATGCACGCGCAATCAAGCGACGATCGCAAGACTACACTCGCCGAAAAAACGCATGGAGTGCCGTTTGCGCATTTGCGTGTGACCGATTCGGCTACGACTCATGCGTATTTTTTTTTACTACCCGTCGTGCGTTTTCGCGAAGTAGGCTATGTCCCACCGCATGTGACGGCACGCTTCGATGCCCTGCACATGTACCGACTCTCGACGATGTGAGGCGTTGCTTCCGGACGCCGCACGCTGCGCAGTGGACCATGAGCCAATCAATAAATGTCAATCAGCACGTGGAGGGGCCGGACGCCGGTCGCAACAATCCGGATAGCCGTCGGCGGTCGCTGCTTGCGGGCATCGGCGCGCTGTCGGTGCTAGGCGTCGGAGCGTTGTCGATGCACGTATTGCCGCGCATGAGTAACGAACGGAGCGCCGTCGCAGGGCATGCGCGCATCACCCATCAACTCGGGTGGCTCAACGGCGTGCAGTTCGGCGGCGACTTCGTCGCGATCGAACGCGGCTACTTCGCGCATCAGGGGCTGGACGTGCAATACACGGCGGGCGGCCCCGGCACCGACTACCGGATGCTGGTCGCCAGCGGCCGCTCGACGGTCAGCGAATCCAATCCCGCCGGGATGATCTCGGGCTATCTGCGCAAGCAGCCGCTGGTGGCCTTTGCCGCCGTGATGCAGCGCGACCCGAGCTGTTTCGTGAGTCTCGGCGAACGGCCCGTGACCTCGCTGCAGGACATGGTGGGCAAGATCATCGGTGTGCCGAACAGTATTCGCGGCCAGGTTGAAGCGCTGCTGCGGCGCGCGAAGATTGCGCCCGAGCGCGTCAAGCTGGTGCCGGTCGGCAACGATCCGACGCTGCTGGCCGCACGTCAGGTCGACGCATACTATGGCTGGGAGACCACGGCGGTGCCGCCATTGCGCCGCGCGCATCTGAAGCCGCACGTCCTGCGTTTCTCTGATCTTGGCTTTCGGGGCTACGGCCAGGTGCTGATGGCCCGCCAGGACACGCTCGACGATCACCACGACGAACTGGTGCGCTACACCCGCGCGCTGGTGCAGGGCTGGTCGTGGATGGTCCGTCATCCGCGCGAGACCGCCGAAATGGTGGTGCGCCGCTACGCGCCACCGGGCACGCTGCTCGACGAACAGCTCGAAGAAGCCGACATGATGATGAGCTATCTGACCACCGGCGACGCGATGAAACACGGCATGTTGTGGATCGATCCCGGCGTGTTCGAAGACAGCGTCGCGCTGGGCGTCGAGGCCGGCTCGATCCCCGCGGGCAGCCGGATCGACATCTCGAAGATCGTCACCCAAAGCGTGATTCGCGCCGCGCTCGATCAGGCCTGACGCCGCATTCGGGGTGGTGTCAAAACGGCGCGCGTGAGGCGCGGAATTGGCAACTGCGCCGCGCTTTTGTCCGCGTAGTCTTTCAACCGGACGTGCGACCCGTTCGCACGCCACGCTTGCAACGCATCTGGAGTGTTCATGGCTGGTTTGTCCATCAACGCCGTGTCGAAGTCGTTCGACGTCGGCGGTCAACCGTTCGTCGCGCTCGATCGGACGACGCTCAATCTGGCCCCCGGTGAGTTCGGTGCGCTGATCGGTCCGTCGGGTTGCGGCAAGTCCACCTTGCTGCGGATGGTCGCGGACCTGGTGGCGCCAACCAGCGGCTCGATCGCCATCGACGGCGCGCCGCCACGTACCGCGCGTCTGCGTCACGAAATCGGCTTCGTGTTTCAGGACGCAACGCTGCTGCCGTGGCGCTCGGTTCTCGACAACATCAGACTGCCGCTGGAAATGCTCGGTAAGGAGGGCAAGCGCGGCGCGCTCACGCCGGCTCAACTGATCGAACTGGTCGGACTCGGCGGCTTCGAGCATGCGCGGCCCGCGCAACTGTCGGGCGGCATGCAGCAGCGTTGCGCGATTGCGCGAGCGCTGGCGGTCGCGCCGCAAGTGCTGCTGCTCGACGAGCCGTTCGGCGCGCTCGACGAAATCACACGCTACAAGATGAACTTCGAACTGCTGCGGATCTGGGCGCAAACGGGCACGACTGCGCTGATGGTCACGCATTCGATCGAGGAGGCCGTGCTGATGGCCGATCGCATCTTCATTCTGGCAGCGCGTCCGGGCCGCATCGTGGAGACGGTGGAGGTAGATATCGAACGGCCGCGCCGGTTCGATCATCTCTGCACGCCGCGCTTTGCAGCGCTCGTCGATCAGGTGCGTCGCTCGTTGTTCGGTGATGCCGGACAGAGGTTCGATCATGCAGCCTGACCGAACCGCTCCGCGTGTCGGCGCTGCATTGTCCGGCTTCGCACCCTCAGTGCTTCAGGCAATCCCGCCGGTGCTACTGATTCTCGCGATTCTCGCGCTCGGGGAATGGGCCGCGCGTGCGGGCGTGTCGCCCGCCGCCTTGCCCGCGCCGTCGCAGGTGGCCCGAGCGGCCGTGCACGATGCGGGCGCGCTGGTCGAGCAAACGCTACCGACCTTGCTGGTCGCAATCTACGGCTGCATTGCCGCGACGCTCGTGTCCCTGCTGCTCGCGTTCGCCGTCTATGCGATCCGCGGCATCGAGACCACGGTCATGACCTGCGCGGCCGTGCTGAGCAGCATACCCATCATGGCCATCGCGCCGATGCTGCTCATCTGGATGGGGCCTTCGGTGATCACGCGAATCGCCATCACGGCAGTGATCTGCGTGTTCCCGATTCTGGTGTCGGTGGTGCAGGGGATCCGCGCGGTCGGCGAGCGGCTCGACGAACTGTTCGTCGTGATGGCGGCCAGCCCGTGGCAGCGCTTCACGCGGCTGGCGTTGCCCGTCTCCGTGCCGTATCTGTTCGTGGGCTTGCGGATCGCCGCGCCGCTGTCGATTCTCGGTGCGCTGGTCGCCGAATGGAACGGCGCGGACACGGGACTCGGCGTCATCATGATCAACGCCATGTTCAGCCTGCAGATCGACCGCCTGTGGACCACGGTCGGCGTCGCTTGCGCGGTGTCGCTGCTGGCTTACGGCTATGTATGCATGATCGAGCGGCTGGCGATCTCCGCCGATCGCGTCGTCAGGAAGGCTTCGGTATGAACGTACTCAAGATGAGCGGCGCGCCGCGCCAGATACCGCGACCCTGGCGGCAAGGCTCTGCTGCGTTGCGCGTCACGATGGAGCGCCTCGCGAACTACGGCGCGTTTCTGGTGGTAGCCGGATTAGTGTGGACAGCGGTCGTCGCGATCTTCCATCTGCCCGATTACCTGTTGCCGTCGCCGGCGCAGGCGCTCAACGCGCTGGTGGTACATGCGCATGTGGTGGCCTCGGCCGCGTGGCTGACCGTGTGGTGCACGGTGGTCGGCACGTTGGTCGCGATGGTCGTGGCGATCGGTTTCGCGCTGCTGTTCGTGCTGTCGCCGCTGGCGAGCCGCACGGTCACGCCGCTGCTGATCGTGATCCGCACCATTCCGATGATCGCGGTGACGCCGCTGATTATCGTGCTGTTCGGCCGCGACCGCTGGAACACGATCGGCATGGTGGCGCTGCTGACATTTTTCCAGGTGATGCTCGCCGCGAAGAAAGGCTTCGAAGCGCCGGGCGAGAACATGCTGGAACTGATGCGTACCTGCGGCGCGA